>JAISXZ010000052.1 GCA_031270275.1 Eubacteriales Family XIII. Incertae Sedis bacterium
GTTTGGGTTCTGAGAGTGATTTTTGGCCCGGCGCGTACAAAAGACGTACGCGGGGCGTCAAAAATCGCAATCAGGTTCCGGAATGGGCAAAATAGCGTGACCGTTGAATCGTAACAAAAAAGGAGGGTGAGCATGGGGAAAAAATTCGTATACCTGTTTCGTGAAGGGAATGGAAGTATGCGTGAACTGCTGGGCGGCAAGGGCGCCAATCTCGCGGAGATGACCAATCTGGGGATGCCCGTACCACAGGGCTTCACCATCACCACGGAAGCCTGTACGCAGTATTATGCCGACGGAGAGACGATCAACGACGAGATTCGACGGGAGATTTTGGACTACGTCTCGAAGCTGGAGGCGATCGCCGGGAAAAAATTCGGAGATCCCGACAATCCGCTGCTGGTATCCGTGCGTTCCGGAGCGCGCGCTTCCATGCCCGGCATGATGGACACGATCCTGAACCTGGGTCTGAACGACGCGGTCGTGGAGAGCTTCGCGGCGAAGACCGGCAATCCGCGCTTTGCCTACGACTCCTATCGGCGCTTCATACAGATGTACTCGGACGTCGTCATGGAGGTCGGGAAGTCCTATTTTGAGAAGCTCATCGACGCGATGAAGGAAAGGAAGGGCGTAACGCAGGACACGGAGCTCGGCGCCGACGACCTGAAGGAGCTTGCGGGCCAGTTCAAGGCCGCGTACCGGGGCAAGGTCGGCGCGGATTTCCCCTCGGATCCCGTCGAGCAGCTGATGGGCGCGATAAAGGCGGTGTTCCGCTCCTGGGACAACCCCCGCGCGGTGTACTACAGGAGGATGAACGACATACCCTCGTCCTGGGGCACGGCGGTGAACGTCCAGTCCATGGTGTTCGGCAACATGGGCGACAACTCGGGCACCGGCGTCGCCTTCTCGCGCAACCCCTCCACGGGCGAGCCCAAGCTTTTCGGGGAATTCCTCATGAACGCGCAGGGCGAGGACGTGGTGGCCGGCGTGAGGACGCCCCAGAGCATAGAGCAGCTGAAGGAGCAGAACCCCGCCGCCTACGACGAGTTCTACAGGATAGCCTACAAGCTCGAAAAGCACTACAGGGACATGCAGGACATGGAATTCACCATCGAGGACGGCAGGCTCTACATGCTGCAGACGCGGAACGGCAAGAGGACGGCCGCCGCCGCGCTGCGGATAGCCTGCGACCTCGTGGACGAGGGCATGATAACGGAGAAAGAGGCCGTGGCGATGATAGATCCCCGGCAGCTCGACTCCCTGCTGCACCCGCAGTTCGACCCGGCCGCGCTGAAGGCCGCGACGCCTGTGGGCGCGGGGCTGCCCGCCTCCCCCGGCGCCGCCTGCGGGCAGGTGGTGTTTACGGCCGCCGACGCCACGGAATGGAGCGCCGGAAGGGGCGCCTCCGTGATACTGGTGAGGCTCGAGACCTCGCCGGAGGACATAGAGGGCATGAACTACGCGAAGGGCATACTGACGGCCCGAGGCGGCATGACCTCCCACGCCGCCGTGGTGGCGAGGGGCATGGGGACCTGCTGCGTGGCGGGCTGCGGCAGCCTGTCCATAGACGAGGCCGCCAAGACCTTCTCGCTGGGCGGAAGGGTGTTCGGCGAGGGCGATTTCATCTCGCTCGACGGTTCGTCGGGCAAGGTGTACGGGGAGGCCATAAATACCGTAGACGCCTCCATTTCCGGCGATTTTGACCGCATCATGGGCTGGGCGGACCAATACAGGACCATGAAGGTCAGGACGAACGCCGACACGCCCAAGGACGCCGCTCAGGCCGTGGGCTTCGGCGCGGAGGGCATCGGCCTGTGCCGGACCGAGCACATGTTTTTCGAGGGCGAGAGAATAGCCGCGATGCGCGAGATGATAGTGTCCGAAAACGCGGAGCAGAGGAAAAGGGCGCTCGACAAGCTGCTGCCGATCCAGAGGGGGGATTTCGAGGGCATATACGAGGCCATGCAGGGCAGGCCCGTGACCATACGCCTGCTCGATCCGCCGCTCCACGAGTTCCTGCCGACGGACGCGGAGGACGTGAGGGCCCTCGCCAGGGAGATGGGCGTGGGCGAGGATTCGCTTAAGGCGAAGATAGCCTCTCTGCACGAGTTCAACCCCATGATGGGCCACCGGGGCTGCCGGCTCGACGTGACCTATCCCGAGATAGGGGAGATGCAGACGCGGGCCATAATAGAGGCGGCGATAAACGTGCAGGCGAGGCACGCCGACTGGAAGCTGACGCCCGAGATAATGATACCGCTCGTCGGCGAGATCAAGGAGCTGCAGTATGTCAAGGGCATAGTCGTCTCCACGGCGGACAGGGTCATAGCCGAGTCGGGCGCGAAGCTCGAATACCTCGTCGGCACGATGATAGAGATACCGAGGGCGGCGCTTACGGCCGACGAGATAGCGGCGGACGCGCAGTTCTTCTCCTTCGGCACGAACGACCTGACGCAGATGACCTTCGGGTTCAGCCGCGACGACGCCGGCAGCTTCCTGGATTCCTATTACGAGAAGAAGATATACGAAAACGATCCCTTCGCGCGGCTCGACCGGGCGGGCGTAGGCAAGCTCGTCGAGATGGCCGCGCGGCTTGGCAGGCAGACGAGGCCGGACATAAAGCTGGGCATATGCGGGGAGCACGGCGGCGACCCCTCGTCGGTGGAGTTCTGTTTCAGTATAGGCCTGGACTACGTGTCCTGCTCGCCCTTCCGCGTGCCTGTGGCCAGGCTGGCGGCGGCGCAGGCGGCGATCAAGGCCGGCTGAGGGCGGCCCCGCGTGGACGGTTACTGATCGAAGGCAGGCGGGCGGGGGAAATCCGCCTGCATATTTTTCAGCCCCCTTGTGTTCTGCCGGCCGTCTATGATATAATCCCATGTATGAGCAAGCCAGGCAGCCGCGTGCGATCACTCGCACGAGGAAAGTCCGGGCTCCATAGGGCAAGGGCGCCGGATAACGTCCGGTGAAGGCGACTTCAAGGAAAGTGCAACAGAAACACACCGCCGAAACGGGCGCGCGCAGCGCGTGCCGTGGCAAGGTTGAAATGGTGAGGCAAGGGCTCACCGGCGGCATGGCAACATGCCGGCCGTGCAAACCCCGCCCGGAGCAAGGCCAAGTAGGGCATTTTCGCGCCGGCGGCATCGCCGCCCGGCGCGATACCAAGCGGCTGCCCGTCGCTGCCCGGTATGGTAGGCCGCACGAGCCTGTTGGCGACAGCAGGCCTAGATAGATGGCTGCTTAGTACAGAACCCGGCTTATGGCTTGCTCATATTATTGATAGTTGATACTACTCGGCAGACACGCCATTTTTGCCCATCCCGGAACCTGGCTGCGATTATTGGCTTCCTCACGTAGCTTATAGTACGCTCCGGGAGCCAAAATCGCCCCCAGAACCCGGCCTGGACAAAACTGACGCGTCTGCCGAGTAGTTTCGATTGGAGTTTTTGTCTGTGGCCCCGCAGGGCAGACACGCATTTTTTGCCCGATCTGGACAAAACTTGCGCGTTTGCCGAGTAGTTTCGATTGAAGTTTCTGTCTGTGGCCCCGCAGGACAGACACGCCATTTTTGCCCATCTTGGAAGCAACGCGGCGACAGGGGGCCGCGCGCATGAGGAAAATCATAAGCTGGAACGTAAACGGGCTGCGCTCCGCCTTGGGCAAGGGCTTTCTCGAGTTCTGTGCGGCGGAGGGGGCCGACGCCTTCTGCGTGCAGGAGACGAAGATGCAGCAGGGGCAGGCCGAGGTGAACCTGCCGGGCTACACGGAATTCTGGAACAGCGCGGAGCGGAAGGGCTATTCCGGCACGGCGATATTCTCGAAGCAGAAGCCGCTCGGCGCCAGCCTGGGCATAGGCGACGCGGTCCACGCCTCCGAGGGGCGCTCGATAACCCTGGAATTCGACGGGTTCTACCTCGTCAACGAGTACACGCCGAACGCCCAGGACGGGCTGGCCCGCATAGGCTACCGCATGGCGTGGGAGGACGCGCGTAGGGGCTATCTCGTCGCGCTCGACGCCAAAAAGCCGGTGATACTGTGCGGCGATCTGAATGTCGCCCATAACGAGATAGACCTGAAGAACCCCAGGTCCAACAGGGGGAACGCCGGTTTTTCCGACGAGGAAAGGGGGAAGTTCGGCGAGCTTCTGGACGCCGGCTTCACCGACTGCTTCCGCTTTCTGTACCCCGACCGTGAACAGGCGTATACCTGGTGGTCCTTCCGCGCGAACGCGCGGGCCAACAACACGGGCTGGCGCATAGACTATTTCCTGGTTTCGGATCGCATACGGGACAGGGTGGAGGATGTTGCGATATTGGATGGGGTTTTGGGCAGCGACCACTGCCCCGTTCGACTCACCATAGATATGTAACCGCAGGGCGGACACGCCATTTTTGCCCATCCCGGAACCTGGCTGCGGATTCCGGCTCCTCACGTACCAGGCAGTACGCTCCGGGACCGAAATCCGCCCCCAGAACCCGGCCTGGACAAAACTGACGCGCCCGCCCTGCGCTTTTGATTGAAGCTGTAACCCCAGGGCGAACACGCCATTTTTGCCCATCCCGGAACAATCGGGGCCGTTCCGCCGTCTAAGATGTTGTCATCGGCGAGGGCGGCATGTTTTTTTGCCGCGGCCATGGCGCGCGTCCGGCTGGACACTGAAAAAGAGGAGGGAGAACGCTTTGAAGACTTTGGGATCGAGGATCGTATGCGCCCTGTCCTGCGCCGCGCTCGTGTTTGCGGCGGCATTCCCTGTCTCCGCGGCTACGGCGGAAACCGGGGCGGGGGACGGCGGCGCGGGGCTCGAGGCCGCCATACTCACGGTTAAGGAGGTAGTCGATATCCCTGCGGCGCTGGAGCGCTTCGACTACGGCGTGTCGGAGGACGAGGACGGGCGGCTCACGTACAGCCTTTCCTGGAGCGGCGACGACGGCTACGCCGGCGCCGCGGTCCGGGGCGGGCGCCTGCTGTCCTACAACGGCTATGCCGGGAATAGGCCCGAAGGGAGCGGCGCGGCCGCCATGCGCAGGGACGAGGCCCTAAAGGCCGCAAGGGCCTTTCTTGGCAGGGTGGACGCAGGGATGGCCCTGAAGATGGCACTTGTGGACGATGGCAGCCTGAGGGACACCTCCGTCCACAGCTTCAGCTTCATGCTGGAGGAAAACGGCGTCGCCGTTGACTTCGTGACGGCCCGCTTGTCCGTGGACAGGTATTCCGGCGAGGTCAGGGACTACTACTGGATCGGCCTGGACGAGGAGCTGTCCCTGCCGTCCGCGGATCCCGCCGTGGACGCGGCCCGCGCGAAGGAAATCTATCTTGCCGAGGACGGCCTGTCCCTGCGCTACGGCTCGTGGTACGACTACGATGCCAGGGAGTCCTCCGTGTTCGCCGAATACGCGGTCAGGGACGGCGGGCTCGCGATAGACGCCCTCACGGGCGAGCCTCTGAGCCTGTCGTCCGGCATCTCGCCCATGTACGACAGGATGACGGCCGCCGCCGAGAGCGCCGGCGGCGGAAGCGGGCTCAGCGAGGCGGAGATATCGGCGGTGGACGCGATATCGGGCATGAAGACGCCCGCCGAGGCGCAGGCGGCGCTGGCGGCAGCCTTCCCGGAGCTCTCTGGCCTTAAGCTTTCGGGCTCCTCGCTCTCGAACTCGCCCGCGAACAGGGAGCTTTACAGGCGCAGCCTGTACTTCAGCTCGTCCGACGGCAAGATCAGCGCCCAGGGCTCGGTGGACGCCAGGACGGGGGAGATACTGTCGTGGGGCTATTACAGCCCCGACGAGAAAAAGGGCAAGTCCGCGACAGGCGTGGACGCGGCCCTGGCGGCGGCGAAAAGATTCCTGGAGCAATTCGCGCCCGCCAAGTACGCGCAGAGCGTGCTGGACAGCCGTTCTGTGAAGGAAAGCGAAGGGCTGTACGCCGCGTTCGGGGACATGGAGTATCTGCCCGAGGGCTATCGGTTCAGGTTTGATCGCTATGTGAACGGGCTGCAGTCCAATGGCGAGGGCCTTTTCGTCGTCGTGGACATGCAGACGGGCAGGCTGAAGTCATATTCATGCAATTGGAACGAAAGCCTTGAATTTCCGCCCCTGGGCGATGTCATAACGAGCGCCGCGGCCTTCGACATTTTCTCTGAGCCGCAGAGGTCTGTCTTCGGCCTGAAGTACTCGAAGGTATATGACAGCGGCGGCAAGGAGACAAGGGGCGAAGGCGGGGACGGCGCGGAGATCCGGCTCGTGTACCACTGGGCGAGCGTGCCCGCCTATGCGCTGGCCCCGGCGGACGGGACGCCCATAAGCAGCGACGGCAAGCCCTACAGGGAGCCCGTGTACGGCTACGGCGATCTTGGGGGCCATTGGGCGGAAGAGATCGTAACTGAGCTGCTGGAGAGCGGCTACTATCTCGTCACGGAGAGCGGCGACTTCGAGCCGGCCGGCCCCGTAAGCCAGGAGGCCTTCCTTCGCTATCTGTACTCGCCGTCGCAGGCGCGCCTCGACCAGGACGGTTTCTACAGGATGATGGAGGGCTCCGGCGTGGTAGAGGCCGGGGAGAGGGACCCGGAGGCCGGCGTCACGCGCTACGACGCGGCCAAGTTCGCGCTCAGGTATCTGGGCCAGGATCGGCTTGCGTCGCGTCACGAGATATTCAAGAACCCCTTCGGCGACGCGGTGGCGGAGGGCTACCTGGGCTATGTGGCCTCGGCGAAGGCGCTGTCGGTCATGGACGGCGACGCGGCGGGGAACTTCGGCGGCGACCGCATCCTGAGCAGGGCCGAGGCGGCGGCCGTGGTGTACAAGGCGCTGCGGGCCAGGGAATAGGCGCAGAACTTGTCACACGCCGCGGCAGTCTTTGTCCAGATCGGGTTCTGGGGGCGATTTTGGCTCCCGGAGC
>JAISXZ010000065.1 GCA_031270275.1 Eubacteriales Family XIII. Incertae Sedis bacterium
TTCGATTTCGCCGACGCGCACAAATTCCTGAACATGTAATTTTGCATCGGTTTCCATCCGCACCAGAAACGACGATTGATCGTCAAACGGGCGATTGTAACAGCAGTTGTCCAAATAGACCCGAATCTTTTTCATCAATATCTCCTGTTGTTATTATATCAGAATCCGGCGATTTGCAATAGGTTTTATTTTATGTTTCAAAAAATCAATAAACCCACTCCCAAGATGAACTTGAAAGCAGGTTTATATACTTTGGTCGGAGTGGTGAGATTCGAACTCACGGCCACTTGACCCCCAGTCAAGTACGCTAACCAAGCTGCGCTACACCCCGATATCCGCCACAGACACCTACATTATAAACGAAAGCGCGTCAAATGTAAACAGCCGATTTTACAATTTTTCGCAGGCGTCGCGGACGGCGCACGGCGCCGCGACAAGGCCGGCAGGCCATCAGGGCGCGCAGGGCCGCCTTTTCGTGTCTATTACAGCCAGCGCGTCGCGGCCCAGCCGCTGTTCAAAGAGCGCCAGCAGCGCGTCCGTCCCCTGCGCCTGCCTGTAGGCTATCTCGCCGTCATAGAGCGGTATCGCCTGGTAGATGTTGACCACCGTCCCATCGGGCATCTCGCAGAAGGAGGCTTCCTCGCTGAAGGCGATTGGGTCGGTGAGCAGCAGGCCGGTGAAGCCCGCGCCCCTGCCTAGGGGCTCGCCCGCCGGGATGACATGCCCCCAGCCCAGCCACGCGCCGCTCTCCGCCGGCATGTGGGCGAGCGCCCTGAGCCATTCGACAGGCCACCGCCACGATTCGCCCGCGCGGCCCGCCTTCCACCCGGCGGGAAGGCAGAGCATCAGCTCCGCGCGTTCCAGCTCGCAGTCTATCAGCTCATCCGGTATGTCCATGACAAAGGCGCCCATGCCCCGCGTCATGAGCGTCTGGAAATTCCGGCCCGGCGCAGGGGCGATCACGCGTATGTCGGCCCTTATGCCCCGAGGGTAAGGCTCGCGCAGCAGCCTGGCCGACCTTCCGAAATGCTCTGCGGCCTGGGCGTCGAGCAGCCTCTCCTCCTCCTTGGTATAGCAGTGCTCCGGGGGATCCGCGATGCCGCTGAAAATCCCTATAACGCCTTCCCTGTCCATGCCGCCTCCTGCGGCGCCGCCGCGTTCAGGCGGACAGGCCCGCGACGGCCGCGACTATGTCCTCCGCCGTCATGGAGTATTTCCTGAGAAGCTCAGAGGGCTTGCCCGACTCCCCGAAGCAGTCGCGCTGCCCCACGAAGGCGATCCGCGCCGGGCAGCGCGCGGCCAGATGCTCCGCCACGGCCCCGCCGAGCCCCCCTATCACGGAATGCTCCTCGGCCGTAACCAGGCCCTTCGTCTCCCGCGCCGCCCGCTCCACGGCCTCCCCGTCGAGCGGCTTGATCGTGTGCATGTCTATGACCCTTACGCTGACGCCGCGTTCGCGCAGCGCGTCCGCCGCGTCCAGGGCCGCAGCCGTCATCAGGCCCGTCGCTATCACCGTGAAATCGCTGCCCTCGCGCAGGCAGTTCGAGGTCCCGATCCTGATGTCCGCGCCCTCGCCGTATATGACGGGGACGGCGGCCCTGCCGAGCCTGACGTAGAAGGGGCCCTCCGCATCGACCGCCTGCCCAAGCAGCTTTTTGGCGGAAACGCTGTCCGAAGGGTTCAGCACCCTCATCCCAGGTATCATGCGCATGAGCGCGATGTCCTCGAAGGTCTGGTGGCTCGCGCCGTCCTCCCCGACTGTAATGCCCGCGTGGGTCGCGCATATCTTTACGTTGGCACCCGTGTAGCCTATGGAGTTCCTCACCACCTCGAAGGCCCGCCCGGAGGCGAACATGGCGAAGGTGCTGGCGCACACGACCTTGCCCGAAAGCGCGAGCCCGGCGGCGGCCCCGTACATGTTCTGCTCGGAAATGCCCATGTTGAAGAACCTGTCCGGGAATTCCTTTGAAAAGCCATGGGTCATCGTGGACTTCGACAGATCGGCGTCCATCACGACCAGATTGCCCATGCTCCTGCCCTTTTCGACGAGAAACTCGCCGTAAGCCTGCCTTGTGGCTATCATGTCGGCCATTAAAGCGCACCCCCCAGCTCCGTCAGGGCCCTTTTCGCCTCGTCCTCGCTGGGCGCCTTGCCGTGCCAGCCCGCCTCGCCCTCCATGAACGATACGCCCTTGCCCTTAACCGTCTTCGCGATGACGGCCGTCGGCCGCCCCTTCGTCCCCCGCGCCTTCCCAAACGCGCCGAGCAGATCCGCTATCGAGTGCCCGTCCGCCATGGCCGTGTTCCAGCCGAAGGCCCTGAATTTCTCGTCTATGGGCGCGACGGTCATCACGTCGTCGTTCCTGCCGTCTATCTGCAGCCCGTTCCAGTCCACGACGGCGCAAAGATTGTCGAGCCTGTAATGCCCGGCCGACATCGCCGCCTCCCACACTATGCCCTCCTCGAGCTCGCCGTCGCCCAGCAGGGCGTACACCCTGCCGCCGCCGTCCAGGCGCGAGGCCAGCGCCATGCCCACGGACGCCGAAAAGCCTTGGCCGAGCGAGCCTGTGGACATATCGACGCCGGGCGTCGTCTTGGCGCAGGGATGGCCCTGCAGCATGGCGCCGAGGGAGCGCAGGCTCCAGAGCTCGCCCTTCGGGAAAAAGCCCCGCTCGGCGAGGGCGGCGTAGAGCGCCGGCGCCGCGTGCCCCTTCGAGAGCACGAATCTGTCCCTGCCGGCCATGCGCGGGTTCTCCGGGTCGATGTCCATCTCCCCGAAGTAGAGGGCGGCCAGTATGTCCGCCGCCGACAGCGATCCCCCCGGATGGCCGCTGCCCGCGAAATAGACCTGCTTTACGATGTCTATGCGTATCTCGCGCGCCATTTCCTCTATAAGCCTGTTGTCAGCCACGCAGTTCGCCTCCTTTCCCGTTGCTGTTCAGTTTAAGCAGATGAGCGCCAAGCCTTTCTCCCGGTCAATGACGCCTCTCCAGCAGCACCCTGAGCAGGAACAGCGGCAGCGCCGCCACGCGCCCTATTCTCGAGGGCTGCTGCATAAGCCGGTACAGCCATTCCAGCCCATGGTCCCTGAAAAAACCCGGCGCCCTCTTAAGGGCCCCGGCCCACACATCGAGGCTGCCGCCGACGCCTACGGCCGCCCTTGCGCAGAGCCCGCCGCCGTGGGCGGCGATGAATGCCTCCTGCCTGGGCGAACCCATGGCCACGCACAGGAAGTCGGCGCGGCTCTCGTTTATCGCGGCGACGACGCGGGCCTCCTCCCCGGCCGCGAAATACCCGTCGCGCGTCCCCGCCACCTTCAGCCCGGGATACGCCTCGCGCATTTTCTCGGCCGCCTTCTCCGCAATGCCGGGCGCCCCGCCGAGGAGATAGACGGATCTGCCGTTTTCCGCAGACCAGCCGAGCGCGCGCGAAAGGAAGTCTATGCCCGTAACGCGCTCCGCCAGCGGCGAGCCCAGAATGCGCGAGGCGTAGACGACGCCTATCCCGTCGGGTATAACGAGCGCGGCGCCGGCTATTATCCCCCTCAGCGCGGCGTCACGCGAGGCCCTCAGTATTATCTCGGAGTTGGGCGTTACGATCTGGCTGCATCCCTCGGAGTCCATCAGCCGCGCAAAAATCTCCGCCGCCCCGTCCGCCGACACCATGTCCACAGGCACGCCCAGTATCGCCGTGCGTCCGGCCTCCGGATGACTATCCGCCATGCCTGCCGCCCCGCGCCCGGCCAGCCTCGTCCATTATCGCGCTTATCATTTCCTCGTTCCTGTCCAGCTTCTTGATGAGGGCGCGCACGTTCCTGTCTATTTTCTCGCGTATCAGCGCCGAATCCCGCATGGTCCTTTCAAATTCCTCCATGAAATACTCGCTTTTGAAGTCGAAAACCGACGACATGGCCTTCATATCCAGGGAGCGCATGAACGAGTTTATCTTGGGGTCGTAGGACACCGCGATCATAGGCACGCCCATCACGGCCGCGTATATCAGGGAATGAAGCCTGACGCCGACGAGCACGTCGGCATTGCCTATTATCGAAAGCATCTCGCCGGTCAGGTATTTGTGCCTTATCGCGAGCGCCCTGCCGCCGAGCCGCCTCTCGATCTCCTCTATGACGGGCAGATCCTCGGAGTAGTGGAAGGGTATGAGCAGCACCCGCGCCCCCCGCTCCCCGCACAGCCTCTCGATGGACGCGCAGATCTCGCCGACGAACCCGCTGCCCGCCCCGGACTCGCGGATGGCCATGCCCACGACGGGCCCGCCGCCCCCGGCCGAAAATCCCTCGCGTTCCAGTATGGCGCGGCCCACGGACAGATCCGCCCTCCCGATGCGCAGCACGGGATCCGCGGTGACGACCGCCTTTCCCGCAGGCAGGCCAATCTCCGAAAGCAGCTCCGCCGAGGCCTCGTCGCGCACCGCGACCCCTGCGGCGCGGCGCAGCGTCCAGGCCGTCAGCCTCCTGTTCAGCCCCGACGATATTGGCCCTATGCCCTGGCTGTATATAAACACCTTCTTCCCGAACAGGAAGCCCAGCCACATGACGGCCAGATAGTAGAGGATGCTTTTCCTGCTCGTCACGTCCTGGAGCAGGCTGCCCCCGCCGCTTATGAGCAGATCGCAGCGCCTTGCTGCGGCTATGACGCCCATGGGCGACTTGCGGTCCACGGCGAGCACGGAATGCCTCTCCGCGGTGACCTCGGGGTTCTGCGCGAGCACCGTTATCTCTATGTCGGCGATATGCGACCTCAGGTTCTCGACGACGGCCGTCAGGATGGACTCGTCGCCGATGTTGTTGAAGCCGTAATAGCCGGAAATGAGTATCCTCAATTCCCGCACCGTCACGGCGCGGCGCGCCGCAGGGACGCGCTCAGCGACCTATACGCCATGCAAAGCGCGTGGAAAACCAGCACGGCGACTACGCCCGCGATCAGGCCCAGGATCACCGAGTATCCGGTCCTCGCGAAGCCAAGGTAGAGGGGCGTCCTTATGTGCATGAAGGTGTTCACCACGGAGGTCACGCCTATGACGCCGCAGAAGCCGAATATGACCGTCCAGAAGCTCATGCGGCGGAATGCCGCGTATATCATGAGCATTATGCAGGGGAAGCCGAACAGGAACTCCTTCGTCCTCGGCCGCGCGAGCAGAAGCTCCTCAAGGGTGTTGCGAAACAGCATCTCCGCCCCGCTCACGTCCACGCTTTCGTGCCCCGTTCTCATTATGTAGTAGGCGCCCCCGGCTGCGAACAGCGCCGCAAGCAGCGCCATCCAGACCTTTATCGAGGTATTCATCAGCGCCTTGACATCGCCGAATTCGAGATGCCCGAGCCGCCGCCTGCCCCCTAGGCCGAAGCAGGCCAGGTACGCGACGGCGAAAAACGCTATGGGCAGGATCTGCGCGAGCTTGACGCCTCTGAATATGTCTATCTCCAGCATGTAGCTGACGGACGACAGGGGGGCGGCGGTCATTGCCCCGCCCGCAAGCGCGATCAGCAGCGCGGCTACCAGCGTGACGGCGCCCGCGCCAAGGGCCTTTCCGAGCGGCGGCGGGGCGCCCGTCGCGCCTGCGGCGGCACAGCCCCAGGCGAGGCGCGTATAGGCCATCACCGAGAGGCAGGCGAATATCAGCGCGTTCATAAGGCTCGCGACGAGCTCCGTCGTGTTCGGGGCCACCCAGAACGAGGCGAGGACGCAGAGCGCGCCCAGGGCCGGCAGGGCTTTTCGGACGCGCCCCGGCAGGGGCAGCAGAAGGCCGAGCAGCAGCGCGCCGGACGCGGCGCAGCCGAAGGCGATCAGCAGCTTCGCCGCGAAAGGCGCCCTGTACGGCTCCATCACCGAGGCCTGGCCGAAGCTGAAGCCGTGCTCCCCGAGCCTCTCCTCGAGGCTGGCGAACATCTCCCTGTACTCGTCCACGTCCGTCACATAGGTGTGGAGGTCCTTCAGCTCGCGTATGGGCTTGTAGTAGATCACCCTGATGTTCCTCTCCGCCACCGCGCGGAACAGCGTGTTCTCTATCTCCTTGGCCCCCTCGTAGCCGTAGTACTGGTAGCGGTTCTGGATGTAGTTCCACACGGAGAACACGCGCACCGTGGCGCTGCCGCGCTGGTTCAGCTCCAGTATCCCGGACTGCATGATGTTCTGAAGCTGCGTCGTGTCCTCTATAAGGCCGAGCGTGACGCCTTTTTCCTCTAGGTATCCCTCTATGATGCCTATGCCGTCGTCGTAGCCCGGCACGCCCTCGCCGCCGGCTATCATGTACGAGCCAGGCGCGGCGTATATGCCGTTTTTGCCGTAGTCCTCAAGGACCGCCCTCGCGTATACGCTGTCGTTCCACGTGTTGTAGCTGGCCGTCCTCGGCACTATCTCCATGCCCAGGCCCTGTATCGCCTCCACCTTCTCCGGCAGCAGGCCGAGGCTCAGGTAGGCGAGCTTCGAGTCCGCGATGTCTATGAGTTCCAGAAAGCCGCCGCCCTTCGAGTTCTGCTCCTTGTACTTGGGCGTGTAGAGCGTCATCTGCGGGGTCCCGTCCAGCAGGGCGTAGCCGCCGCCCCCGTCACGGAAAACGCGCACCCTGTCTTCGCCGTAGCGGCCAAGCAGCCCGGAGACGACGAAGTCGTAGGCCTCCCTCGACCGCATCTCCACCATCAGGTCGTACTTGTCGAAGCCCTCGGCCTGTATGGACTCGATCCACGCCTCGGGGTAATCCTCGCGCCATGCCGCCTCCTGCGTCAGAAGGCCCATGACCTCGGCCGAGACGGGCAGGCGCTCGCCCTCCTGGAGGCTCTTGAGGCTTTCCTCCGCGAGCCCCACCTTGCTTATGCCCATGTCCTTGAAACGGGCCAGCCATACGGACACATCGACGCCGTCCTGCTTCGCCATGTCCTCTGTCTCCTGATAGTCCAGGACTATGTCATATGACTTGTCGCGGCTTTCGACGCCCGCGCGCCCGGCGAGCACGGCGCAGGACGCGGCAAGGCCCACAGCCGCCACTATGAGGGCTATCATATTGTTTTTTGCAAACGCCTTAAAGGCCTTTTTGTCTAAGGACATCTTCCCTCCTCGAATTGGCTATTTCAGCGTATACGCGCCGCGAAGCATAACCCACGCGTCGCTGACGGCCGCAATGCCGCGCCCGTCGTCCCTGGGCACCAGCAGCATGTGGTTTTGCATGACCTGCGCGCCGCCGGCCAGATCCTGGCCCTGCGTCAGGTCGGACACGCCGTTGGCGCCGGCCGCTATGACGGTCGCCTCCCCGCTTCGCAGTATGATTTCGGCGCCCTCGCCGCCTATGACGCTTTGCCCCGCCATCACCTGGACCGGCACGAAGGAAGCGCCGCCGGCAGCCAGCCTCTGGTCAACGTAGCTCTTGGTGACCACGGGGTCGCTTTCCGAGCCCGGCACGCCCGAAGCGGCCCACGCCGTGGCCCATGCCGCCGCAAAGCACACGACGGCCAGAACTGCAACATGCGCAACAGATTTTCTTCCCATAGATCAACCCTCACCTTCCCGTCAGCCCCAAAATGGCAAGGGCCGCGCACTCCGCTATATCCGAGGCCATAAGGCCGTATTCCCCCCTGCGCTCCGCAGATATGTCGCCCGCCCTTCCGTGGACGTACACGCCTGCGGCCGCCGCCCCAAAAGGATCGAGCCCCTGCCCCGCAAACGAGGCTATGATGCCCGTAAGCACGTCGCCGCTGCCCCCTGTCGCCATGCCGGGGTTGCCGCTCTCGTTGACAAGCAGCCGCCCGTCGCGGTGGGCTATGAGGCTGCCCGCGCCCTTCAGCACGGCCGTGCCGCCGCTCAGGGCGGCCAGCCTGCGGGCCGCGCCGGGCCTGTCCCCCTCCACCTCGGCGAGGGAAAGCCCCAGAAGCCGCGCCGCCTCGCCGGAGTGGGGGCTTATGACGGACCTGTCGCCCATGGCCCCGAAGGCGTCCATGTCGCCGGCAAGGGCGTTCAGCGCGTCCGCGTCGAGGATCGCCTTGCCGCCATAGGCGCGCAGCACGCGCTTCGCCAGGGCTGCGGTTTCGGGGCTGTCCCCGAGCCCCGGCCCCAGGGCGATGGCGTCGAAGCGCGAAAGGCCGCCCGCGTCGTCCAGGCCGCCGCGCGGCATGCAGGTGGCCTCCGGCACGAGCGCGTGTATCGCGGGGAAAAGCCCCTCGTGTATGCAGACCGTCACCAGCCCGGCCCCGCTCCTCAGCGCGCCCCTGGCGCACAGGGCGGCGGCGCCCGCCATGCCTGGGGAGCCCGCTATGACGAGCAGCCTGCCGAAGTCCCCCTTGTGCGCGTCCGTGCGCCTCGGCTCAAGCAGCGCGCGGGCAAGCTCCATGGTGTCCATTTCCATTCTGCGCATCACCCCCAGCAGGCGTCCCAAAGGGCTCGCTAGATCCCGAACACCAGCGTCGCCAGCGAAAAATACGTGAAGCAGGAAACCAGATCGGTCAGCGAGGATATCATGGGCGCGGCCATCAGCGCGGGGTCTATGCCCACGCGCTTAGCCAGCATCGGCAGCATGCCCCCTATGCACTTGGCCATTATGACTATGGCGAGCATGGACAGGCACACGGTAACCGCCACGTGCAGCCCCTCCCTGTCAAACAGCGTTATCTTCGCGAAGTTCATGCAGCTCAGCGCGACGCCGACCACGAAGCTGATGCGCAGCTCCTTCCAGAGAACGCGCGGCGCGTCCCGCAGCCCCACGTCGTTCACCGCCATCCCGCGTATTATCAGGGTGGCGCTCTGGGAGCCCGAATTGCCGCCCGTCCCCATCAGCATGGGGAGGTAGACCGCCAGGCTTATGGCGTTGGCCAGCAGCGACTCGAAGCTGCGTATTATCATGCCGGTCAGCATGGCGGAGACCATGAGTATGATGAGCCAGGGGAGGCGGCTGCCCACATGCTTGAACACGCCCCTGTCAAAGTATTCGGCGTCGCTCGAGTCTATGACGCCGGCCATCCTCTCAAAGTCCTCGTTGTATTCCTCCTCGATGACGCCCAGTATGTCGTCGACGGTTATTATCCCGACGAGGCGCTTTTCGTTGTCCACGACCGGCACCGCCAGGAAGCCGTACTTCTTGAAGGTCTCCGATACGTCCTCCTGGTCGTCATAGACGTTGACGTACACGATGTCGTCGCTGATCATGTCCGCTATCGGCACGTCCTCGTCGGATATCACCAGCTTGCGAAGCGACACTATGCCTATGAGCTTGCGCCCCTTGTCCTTCACGTAGCAGGTGTAGACCGTCTCGCTGTCCATGCCCTCCCGCCTGATGTGGGCCAGCGCGTCGCCCACGGTCATGCCCTTCTGAAGGCTGATGTAGTCCGGCGTCATCAGGCTTCCCGCGCTGTCCTCGGGATAGTTCAGGAAGGTGTTTATCTGCTTGCGCTCCTCCTTCGTGGCCTTCTCGAGTATCTTGTCAACGATGTTGGCCGGCAGTTCCTCCAACACGTCTATCATGTCGTCAAAGTCGAGCTCGCCGATTATGTACTTGAGCTCCTTGTCGGTGATCACCTTTATTATGGCGAGCCTGTCGTCCGAGGGCAGATAGGAAAACACCTCCACCGAGACGTCCTTGGGAAGCATGCGAAAGAGTATGACCGCGTATTCGATGCCTAGCCTCTCGATGATCTTCTCGATCAGCTCGGCCGTATCGACTTCGTTCAGCGCGAGCGTCTCGTCGCGCGCCCTTATGTACTTTCTGGCATCCAAAAGCCCTATTATGCCGTCTGCAATTTCCCCAAAGCTCTTTTCGTTGTCCACAGGGCCGTCCACCCGCAAAACAAATGCGCGTTTCCGCCAAAGGCGAAAAACCGCGCGGCGTCCCGATAGGTCTATGCGGCTATTATACATTATAACGGCACAAAAAATCAAGGCGGATTTTGCCTGCTGCCCGGCGCTCGCGCCATTTTTGCCCGCCTTGAAGGCCATGGGGCGCCGGCTCCCGCAAAAAACCCCTGGAACCGTTGAGATTCCAAGGGTTTCGCATGGTGGGGACAACTGGACTCGAACCAGTGGCCTCTTGCTTGTCGAGCAAGCGCTCTAACCAACTGGGCTATGCCCCCACGCCCGATCCGCAGCGCCGGCCTTGCCATCGCCGCGCCGCCAAAGGCACCAGTTCAATGATAGACTATATTTCGGAGCTTGTCAAGATTTTCTTGCTGGACAGGAGCTCCGCCCTGCCGGAGGTGAGATCGAGCACGAGGGCCCGCGCCTCGTCCTCCGCCTCGGGCTCCGCCGCCACGGTCAGCGTGACCTTGTCGAGGAACTCCGCCCCGAGTATGCGGAACAGCCCGCCCTGCGGCGCGCCCCGCAGCCTGCCGTGGGACTGGTAGTCCATGCGGAACTCCATTACGGCCTGTTCGCGGACCTCGCATACGCCGGCCTCCGCCAGCGCCAGCCGCGCCGTGGCGGTATACGCCCTAACAAGCCCGCCCGTCCCCAGCTTTACGCCGCCGAAGTAACGCGTGACCATCACCGCGGCGTTCGTTATGCCCTCCGCCGCCAGGAGCCTGGCCACGGGCGCCCCGGCGGTCCCCTGCGGCTCGCCGTCGTCGCTCGCCCACTGCAGCTCCCCCCTGTCGCCGAGCGAAAAGGCGGGGACGTTGTGCGTGGCATCCCTGTGCAGGGCCCTGCGCCTCGCGAAGAACGCCTCGGCCTCCTCCCTGCTTGCGGCCGGGCAGACGCAGCCTATGAATCGCGAGCGTTCGACGGACAGCTCCGCCTCGGCCTCCCTGGCCACGGTTCTGTAGAGTATCAATTCTCGTCCCGCGCCCGCCCGGCCCCGCGCAGCTCATAGCCCGCGAGCCTCATGAAATCCGCGGCCGACAGGCTGGTCCTGACTATCGTGCCCGTCTCGGTGTACTCCCTGCCCGTGACAGGGGTCTTCTCGCTCAGCCAGGACACTATGTCGCCCCTGTCGAAGGGGATCAGAAGCTCGACGCTGTGGAATCCCGACGAAAGGCTTTCCTTTATCCTGTCGAGCAGCAGCCCCATGTTGTCGCCTCGGCGCGCCGAGACGGGGATGGCGCCCGCCCGGCCCACAAAGCCGCCGTCCGGCAGGAAGCCGGGCAGCGCCTCCGCGAGGTCGAGCTTGTTCATGGCGATGATCGCCTCCTTGCCCGAGGCCCCCAGCTCCGCCAGCGTCTCGTTAACGACCTGCATCTGAAACTCGCAGTCGTCGCGCGAGCCGTCTACGACGTGGATCAGCAGATCCGCCTCCGTCACCTCCTCGAGCGTGGCGCGAAAGGCCTTTACGAGGCCGTGCGGCAGCTTGCTGACAAAGCCGACGGTATCCACAAGCACGAACTCCACATTGTCCCCGAAGGAGACCCTGCGCTGGAAGGTGTCCAGCGTGGCGAACAGCATGTCCTTTTCAAGGACCGCCCTTTCCGTGTCCTCGTCCCTTTCGGCCATGCCCAGAATGCGGTTCATGAGCGCCGACTTGCCGGAGTTTGTGTAGCCCACGAGCGCGACCACGGGGACGCCGTTCTTTTTTCGCCGCGCGCGGCGCAGGTTCCTGTGGGCCTCCGCCTCCCTCAGCTCGCTCTTTATGTCGTACATGCGCCGGCTTATGTGGCGCCGATCCGTCTCAAGCTTCTTCTCGCCCGGCCCGCGCGTCCCTATGCCGCCGCCGAGCCTCGACAGGGACTTCCCCAGGCCCGCCAGCCTCGGCAGCCTGTACTGGAGCTGCGCGAGCTCCACCTGGAGCTTGCCCTCCTTGGACGCGGCCCGCGCCGCGAATATGTCCATTATGAGCATCGTGCGGTCTATGACGCCTACGCCCGTCCTCTCCTCGAGGTTCCGCAGCTGCACGCCGGAGATCTCGTCGTTGCATATGACCGCATCGGCGCCCATGTTCTCGCAGAACTCGCGCAGCTCCTCGACCTTGCCCCGCCCTAGGTAGCTGGCGCCGTCCGGCTTCTCCCTGCTTTGGACGATATGGCCGACGACCTCCGCGCCCGCAGCCTCGGCGAGCGCCGCCAATTCGTCCATCGAGCGCCCTATGTCGCCGTCCGTCTGTATGCCCGCAAGTATCGCCCTGCAGACCCCGCCCGCCCCGCCGCCGCGCACGGGCAGCATGTCCGCCCCGCCCCTGTCAGCCAAGTTTTCCAAGCTCTTCCGTAAACTTTCCGTTAAGTATCTTTATATGCGTGCCCTTCATGCCAAGGGAGCGCGACTCGATGACGCCCGCGCTTTCCAGCTTCCGCAGGGCGTTCACGATGACGGAGCGCGTTATGCCGGAACGGTCGGCTATGCGGCTCGCGACGAGCAGGCCCTCGTTGCCGTCCAGCGCCGCGAATATCTGCTGCACGGCCTCTATCTCGGAGTAGGACAGCGTGCCTATCGCCATCTGCACCACGGAGCGCCTGCGCTCGTCCTCCGTGCGCTCTATCGCGTCGAGGCGCCTGATCTCGAGGCCTACGACCGTGGCGCCGTACTCGCCGAGTATGAGGTCCTCGTCGTTGAACTCCGGCTGGTAGCGCGTCAGTATCAGGGTGCCCAGCCTCTCGCCGCCGCCCATTATGGGTATGATGGTGTGCAGCTTGTCATAGGTGTCGTAGTTGTACCTGAATATGCTCAGCGCCTCCTCGGCCGTGAGGTTGCTCTCCGTCTCCACGACCTTGAGCAGCGCCTCGTTGTACCCGTTCGGGAATTTCTCCTTGCCCGTCTCGGGATCCGGTATCGCCGCGCTGTCGGACTTGATCTTGTAGTGGACGCCTATCACCTTGCCCCTTATGTTGGCAATATACACGTTCGCGTCCATAAGCTCGCTCAGGATGCCGCAGAGCTCATCGAAAGAGAACGCGCCGGAGGTGCTCTCCTGGAGCACCCAGTTCATTTTCCTGACCTTGTCCAAAACGCTCTTTTCCAATTGCTCCCTCCTATGCCCCGGCCCCGCAGCATTTCCCTGACGATATTATAGCAATTTTCCCACAACATGTAAACAGCAATTTTTTGATATTTCAAAAAATTGCTGTTTATGCGCACAATTCAGGCGTAAATGCGGGCGGCATCTGCGGAAGGAGGCATCTGCGGCGGGCGGCATCTGCGGCCGCCACGCGCCCGGCGCGCCCCTGCGGCGGTCAGATTATGAATCTGTCTATGTCGTCGGCATGTATGCGGTCTATGAATTTCTCCTTCACGTACTCGGCGTCTATGGATATCTCCCTCTCGTCCATGTCCGGGATATTGAAGGAGATGTCTTCAAGCAGCTTCTCCATTATGGTGTGCAGCCGCCTGGCGCCTATGTTCTCGGTCTGCTCGTTCGTGAGCGTCGCTATGCTCGCTATCTCGTCCACCGCGTCGTCCGTGAAATCCAGCTTTATGCCTTCGGTCTCGAGCAGCATCCTGTGCTGCTTCAGCAGGGCGTTCTCGGGGATGGTAAGTATCTGCACGAAGGCTTCCTTCGTGAGGTTCTCAAGCTCTACGCGTATGGGGAAGCGGCCCTGCAGCTCGGGTATCAGATCCGTCGGCTTGGCCGTGTGGAAGGCGCCGGCGCCGATAAAGAGCACGTGGTCGGTCTTGACAGGCCCGTACTTGGTGTTTATTACGCTCCCCTCGACGATGGGCAGTATGTCGCGCTGCACGCCCTCGCGGGAAACGTCCGCGCCGGACCTATACGCGCCGCCCGACGCGATCTTGTCTATCTCGTCTATGAATATTATGCCGTTCTGCTCCGCGCTGTCCAAAGCCTCGGAGGTGACCTGGTCCATGTCTATGAGGTTCTGCGCCTCCTGCTCCCGGAGTATCTTCCTCGCGTCCCTCACCCTCACCTTCTTCTTTTTCTTCTTCTGCGGCATCATCTCGCCGAATATGTTGCCTATGGCGATGCTCATGCCCTCGTTCCCAAGGTCGAGCTGCGTGCCCTTGGGCGCCTCAACGACGTCGATCTCTATGAACTGTTCCTCGAGGAGCCCGTCCCTGAGCTGCTGCCTGACCTGCTCCCTGGCCAGCTCCACGTCCGATTCGGGCAGCGCGTCGTTCCTGCTTTCGCCGGTCGCCGGCTGCTGCTGGAAGTTCCCGCCCAGTATGAAGTCGAAGGGCCCCCTGACCCCGCCCGTGTGCTGCGGCGGCTTCTTCTTTCCGGGGATTATCGCCTCTATTATCTTTTCCTCGGCTATCTCGTCGGCTATGCTGTATTTCTCCTGGAGGCTTCTCTGCTTCGTTATCCTTATCGAGGTCTCCACGAGGTCGCGCACCATGGAATCGACGTCCCGCCCGACATAGCCGACCTCCGTGAACTTCGTGGCCTCGACCTTGACGAAAGGCGCGTCCATGAGCTTCGCAAGCCGTCTGGCTATCTCCGTCTTCCCCACGCCGGTAGGCCCCATCATAAGTATGTTCTTGGGGGTTATCTCCTCGCGCATGTCGTCGGGCAGCAGGCTGCGCCTGTATCTGTTCCTAAGCGCTATGGCCACGGATTTCTTGGCCTGATCCTGGCCGATTATGTACTTGTCGAGCTCCTGCACGATCTCCTTCGGCGTCATTGAGTAGAGTGCCGGGGTGCCCATTAGCCTCATCCTCCCTAAAAGTTACCAACCAGCGTTCACGCCATTTTTGCCCATCTCGGAACCCCCAACCTCAGAGCTTCTCGACCGAGATGTTGCTGTTCGTATACACGCATATCGACGCGGCTATGTCCAGCGCCTCGCGCACTATCTCCTCTGCACCCATCTCCGTATGCTTGTACAGGGCGCTGGCGGCGGCGTAGGCGAAGTTCCCGCCGGAGCCTATCGCGACAAAGTTCTCGTCGGGCTCTATGACCTCGCCGTTGCCCGAGATCACGAGCAGGCAGCTCGCGTCGGCAGCGACCAGCAGGGCCTCCAGATGGCGCATGGCGTGATCCGCCCGCCATGTCTGCGCCAGGGCGACGGCGGCCCTTTTCAGGTTGCCCGAATGCTCCTCCAGCTTTTTTTCGAACCTCTCGGTCAGGGTAAAGGCGTCCGAGACCGAGCCGGCGAAGCCCGTCACGACGGAATTCTTGTATATCTTCCGGACCTTCTTCGCAAAGCGCTTCATGACCGTGGTCTCGCCCATGGTCACCTGCCCGTCGCCGCCTATGCAGATGTCGCCTTCGTCCCTCCTTACGGCCACGATGGTGGTCGCGTGAAACTGGTTCATTTTCCCTCCCGCTGAGCAGTTTCCGCTGACAGCCTCCCGGTAGCGGCAACATCTCCCAGACCCTACTCTTTATACCCGCATTCTCCGTTGGAACACACAGAATTTGCGCTTTTTGTCTTTTTCTCGGTCATCTGCGAGCCGCACATGGGGCACTTCCTGTCGATCGGCTTGTTCCAGAAGGTCTGGTCGCATTCCGGATAGCCGCTGCATCCGTAGAAAAGCCGGCCCTTCTTGCTCTTTCTCGCCACCAGGTCGCGGCCGCAGCGCGGGCACTTCACGTTTATCTTGTTCACTATGGGCTTGGTGTTCTTGCACTCAGGGTAGCCCGAGCAGGCGAGGAATTCGCCGAAACGGCCGAATTTCTTCACGAAATGCTTCCCGCAGAGCCCGCATATCTCGTCCGTGACCTCGTCCGGTATCCTCAGCTTCTCTATCTGGCTGTCCGCCGTCTGCAATTCGTCCTTAAGGATGTCGTAGAACTCGCTGACGATCATCTTCCAGTCCGTGTTTCGGACCTCTATGTCGTCGAGCCTGTCCTCCATGTCGGAGGTGAAGCCCGTGTCCACTATCTCCTTGAAATAGGTCGCCATCAGATCCGTCACGACAAAGCCCAGCTCCGTGGGGCGCAGCCGCTTTTTCTCGCGCGTGACGTATTTGCGATCCGTCAGCGTGGCTATGATGGGGACGTAGGTGCTCGGACGCCCGATGTTCTTCTCCTCGAGCTCCTTGACGAGGCCCGCCTCGGTGAACCTTCCCGGCGGCTGGGTGAAATTCTGCTCGCTCAGCATCTCCTGGAGCTGCAGCGCCTCGCCCTGCGCAAGCGGCGGCAGCTGCCTCTCGTCGTCCTCGCCGCTTTCGGCGCCCTTGCCGTAGTCGTAGACCTTCAGGTAGCCGTCGAACCTGAGCCTTGATCCGTTCGCCCTGAACATGTAGTCGCCGTTCACGATGTCGGCCGCCTCGCTGTCGTATACCGCCGCCGACATGCGGCTCGCGACGAACCTCGACCATATCAGGCGATAGAGCGCGTACTGCTCCTTCGTGAGGGAGTCCTTCACGTCGTCCGGGCGAAGCTCAACGTAGGTGGGGCGTATGGCCTCGTGGGCGTCCTGCACGTCGCGCTTCCTGTTGCTGTACACGTTGTTCCCGAGGTATCCGCTGGGGTAATTGGCCGCTATGTACTTCGTCACCGCCGCCTGGGCCTCGTCGGAGACGCGGACGGAATCGGTCCTTATGTAGCTCACGAGGCCTATCGTGCCCCGCCCCTTGATATCCACACCCTCGTACAGCTGCTGCGCCACGACCATGACCTTCTTCGTGTAGTAGCCCAGCTTCGCCGAGGCCTCCTGCTGCAGGCTGCTCGTCGTGAACGGCGCGAAAGGCCGCCTGATCCTCTCGCCCCTCTCGACGTGCCTTACGATGAACTCGCCCTTTTTGAGATCGGCGAGTATGGCGTCGGCGGAAGCCTTGTCGTCCACGCCTATCTTCTTGCCCCTGTGCTCGGAGAGCCTGGCCGCGAACGGCTTTTCGCCGCCGCCCTTCTTCAGCACGGCCGAGATGCTCCAGTATTCCCTGGGCACGAACGCCTCTATCTCCCTCTCCCTGTCGCATATGATCTTCAGGGCGGCGGACTGCACGCGCCCCGCGCTCAGGCCGGGGCGTATCTTCCGCCAGAGCAGCGGGCTTATCTTGTATCCGACAAGCCTGTCCAGCACCCTCCTGGCCTGCTGCGCGTCGACCAGCTTCTGGTCTATCGGGCGGGGGTTTTTCACGGCCCCCTTTATCGCGTCCTTGGTTATCTCGTTGAAGACTATCCTTATGGAGTCGCCGTCGTCCAGATCCAGAAGATGGGCTATATGCCACGATATAGCCTCGCCCTCCCTGTCCGGGTCTGTGGCGAGGTATACCCTGTCAGCCGTCTTCGCCTCCTTCCTCATGGACTTTATCACGTCGCCCTTGCCCCTTATGGCTATGTACTCGGGCTCGAAATTGCGCTCCAGATCTATTCCCAGCTTGCTCTTAGGCAGATCGCGCACATGGCCTACAGATGCAAGCACCTTGTATTTCCCTCCAAGAAATTTGCCTATGGTCTTCGCCTTTGAAGGCGATTCTACGATTACGAGCGATTTTGCCTCAGCCATGCGAAAAGCTCCCCCTGTTCACCTGTTCAATTGTCGGACGGACATATCGGCGGCGTCCGCCCGACAGCCGCCATATTTTCGCCAATCCCGGATCGGCACGCCGCCGCGGCGCCGGCCCGCGCTTCGGGCGCCAAGTCGTTTTCGCCGCGTTTAACTGGCGCGTCTTTTGATTTCTTCCCAATTATATTGCTTATCAAATCATTTTGCAACAAAAATTTTATCAAGGATGGAAGACGGGATATGCATAGGGCGTTTCAAAAAGATAGGCGCGCAATTTGCCAGCCAGCGATTCATAGGGGCAATTGCGAACATCGAGAGACGCCCCGCGTCATGGCCCTCCCCCTGCCCCAAGGCTGGCCACCACCTTGCCATGGACGGATTTCCCCCACAGATTTGACATTTCCGCGCCCAGTTCGTCGAGGCCGCAACGCCGCGCAACCAGCCCCTCGGGCGCAATGCCGCGTCTGCTGATCGCTTCGATGGCCGTCTGCCAATCGTCGCGGTATCTGCTGTTCCATGAGCCACGGATGATCAGCTGCTTGCGCAGGATCTGCCAGTAAAGCTTCTGCCCGATCATGAAATCCGCAGCCGGGTTGCCCACCAGCACGAGCTGCCCGCCCGGCCGCGACAGCTCAACGCAGCGCCCGAGACTGCCCGCCGCGCCCGCCGCCTCGACGCACGCGTCAAACCGGCGGGCCGGCATATCGGCCCTTCCGATCAGCGCGACGTCGGATACACCAAAATTCTTAAGCCACCGCGCCACAAGGTTCCCGATTGTTCCGTTCCCCACAACCGCCACGCTTCCGAGATTCGCAAAATCAAGCTGCCGCGCCGCGTGAAGGGCGACCGCCGTAGGTTCAAGCAGCGCGCCCTGAATGAAGCCCACATTGGCGGGAAGCTCAACCAGGTTCCACTTGGGAACAGCGATATATTCCGCGAACGCGCCGTCCCGCCTGGAACCCATATAGCTGTAGTCCGAGCATGTCTCATATTCGCCGCGCCCGCAGGAATCGCATTCAAAACAGGGCAGCAGCGGGAAGGCGCCCACACGCCTGCCTATCCAGCGGCTGTCGCCCGCATCATGCGTCGCCTCGACCACGCCGGAAAATTCATGGCCGAGTATAATCGGATAATGATACGCGCCGCCTGCGAACACGCGCTGAATGTCGGACGAACAGACGCCGGCGCTCTCGACGCGCACGAGGGCCTCCCCCGGTTTTAACGCCGGCGCGGGGACGTCCTCAAACCCCAGGTCGCCCACCCCGCGCAACACCCACGCCTTCATTTGCCGCGCTCCAGCAGAAAATCCAAATAGTCCAGATCCTCCGCGAGCGTGACCTTGAAGTTAAGCGGATTGCCGGGGAACAAACGGATTGCCATCCCCGCCTTGAACGCCAATTCGCTGCTCCCGCGAATCGCCGCCAAATCGACGTTGTCATGCGCCATAAGGTACTTGCCGTAACGATACGCCTCGGGGGTCTGCCCCGCAAACAGTTCGTCGCGGTTCAGCAACGACTTTATGGTCGTGCCGTCCGAGCTCTGATAGGCCGCCTCCTTCAACCGGACGGCAGGGGTCGCCCCGTCATATCCGCCGACAGCCCTGAGGCACTCGCTGATATCAAGCGCCGTCACGAGCGGACGCGCCGCGTCGTGGACAATCACGAGATCGTTGTCGGAGAGGACGTCGCGCATGGCGAGCAATCCGCTGAAGACAGAATGCTGGCGCGTACGGCCGGGTTTCGCAAAAGCGTGGAACTTGCCTATAGCCGGGATTGAGGCCCGCCAGTCCTCATGCGCGACTACCGCTATTTTGTCGATATCCGGGCATTGTTCAAAAGCCGCGAGCGCGTACCCGATCAAAGGCTTCCCCCTGATCTCCGCAAACTGCTTGGGTTTGCCGAGCGCGCTGAGCCGCAAGCCCGCGCCGCCCGCGAGAATTATCGCCCCGATCATTTCACGCACCCCCTTAGCCCTCTGATTATTTCGGCGTAGGGCCTGCCTTTCCCAAACAGGGCCGCCGTCCCGAGGACGAAGCCGCCTACGCCGATAGAGGCATACCTTCGCACATTCTCGACCGAGCCGTGGCCATCCCAGAACACCTCGAAATCGTACTCGGCGCCCAGTTTCAGAAGCTTCTCGATCTTGGCGCCTATGTGCGGAAGGAAAACCTGTCCCGCGTGGCCGGGGTTTACGCTCATCACAAGGACGCGCTTGACGATGTTGAGCAGCTCGAGCACCTGCTCGACAGAGGTTCCGGGATTTATGGCTATCGCGGGCATAATGCCCTTTTTTATTATCCTCTCTATCGTGGCCGCGCACTGGTATTCCGATTCGGGGTGCACGTACAGCGCGTCCACGCCGATTTCGGCAAACAGATCTATATACTGCAAAGGCTCGCAAATCATGAGGTGCGCTTCCACGTTTTTGCGCGTCGCACTGCGGATATACCGCAGATCATGGATGCCCATGCCGAAATTGCGGACAAAGTGCCCGTCCATGATGTCTATATGGAAGGCATCGACGCCCGCTTCTTCAAGCGCGCGGACCTCGTCCTCGAGATGCCCGTAGTCGGCGCACATCATCGAGGCGGAAAACATAATCGGCATTGCAACACTCCTATACCACTACAGCCTTTCCATTATCAGCTCGGCCAGGTCGAAGGAAACCGATACGATGTCATCGCCCGGCCTGCGCCCCGGCCCGTCTTTAGGCACGGCGATCAGCCTCTTATGCCCATAGCCGTCCGGGATCTCATCCTCAAAAGCCACTATGCAGTCGGCGGCCTCTATGTCGCAGGTCAGCTGTTCCCCCCGCGGCAGGCTGTTGTCGAGAGCCAGGCGAAGCGTGTCCGAATTGTGCGGATAATATGTTTTGCGGGAGACATCGGCCAGCTCCGGGAACGTTTCGGCGGCATAGCGCTCAAGCCTTGACAATGAAGCCCGCACCTGCCCGTTTTCAGAGCGCCCCCATCTGCGACAGGCGAATCTCAGCTGCCCCAATACGATCTTCTTGTATTCAAGGGCATACGGCTGCCGCAGGCCGAGGTCAATCAGTCTGCTATGCAGTATCTGCAGGCCCATGAGTATGTCGTCCGCCTTGCCGCCGTCGTTTGACATGCTGTCCGCGCGGTTTCTGAAGTAGTACATCAGGGGCTCGGAGACATAGCTGACTCTCTTGGCATTGGCAACCAGGATCGGTATGACCGAATCCTCATACGTTATGTCGGGAAAGCGAAAATCGCATCTGTCTATCAGCTCCCGCGTGAATATCTTGCCCCAGGCAAAGAGCCGCGACTTGTTTACGACGCTTTTGTCCTCGGAACAGGCGACAGGGCTTTTTTTGAACCTCAGCCTTACCGGCCGGACGGCGCCCGTTACGCAGTCCACATAGTTGATATCGCACAGGCCTATGTCGGCGCGGTCATCCAGCATCGATCCCAATACCCTCTCGACAAAGTGCTCGCCATAGCAGTCGTCGGAATCCAGGAAGGCGATGTAACGGCAGCCGGACATGTCGATCCCCATATTCCTCGCGGCGCCAAGCCCCCTGTTCGTCTGGTAAAAATACGTGATCCGCCCGTCCTTTTCGGCAAAGCGCCGGCAGATATCCGCGCTCCCGTCAGACGACCCGTCATCGACCAGTATTATCTCGAGATTTTTGTGGCTTTGGGCGATTACGGACTCGAGGCAGCGCCCAAGGTATTTTTCCATGTTGAATACGGGGACTATTATGCTTACCCGCTCATTCTGCATTGATTTCGCCCCAGCTCCCAGTGATCCCAAGCTCGCCATAGCCGCCCGGAAGCGCATCCTTCATCAGCCCGAACCGCAGGCCGTCGGGTTCTTCGCGTTCAAGGTCCCGATACGTGTTTCGGATGCTGTCCACATACCGGGTCAGGTCATAGTCGCAGCCTCGGATTATCCGCTTTGACAGCCCGAAGACGGCGTTTATCTCCTCACGCGTCCTGAGCCTTGAAAACCCCGCAAACGGTTCGTAGATATCAAGCTGTTCCTGCGTGATGGCGAATGGCGACGCAGGTTCGGCGCGAAGGCAGGATTTCAGCGGCGATTCGTCTTCCAGCTCCCCGTATCTGGCGCTGTTGCCCACATGCGTCATCTTTATGCCGAATCCGGCGAATTTCACGGGCTTGCCAAGCGCCAGCGAAAAGGGGATATGGCTGCCCAGCCCGTTTGTGATCACCGCGTCCGCCGCGTCTATTATGGTGCGCAGCCTGTAGATGAAATAGGGTTCGTGGACCGCGCCGGCGCATACTATCCGCGCGCCCGCGGCCCGCATCCTCTGCGTGAAGGCGCTGTAGTAATCGTTGATATGGATGCACAGCGTAAGCGAGTCGAAGCGCCCGCCCTCCAGCAGCGCCCTTTCGGCAAAACCGTCGGCGTCCGCCTCGACGCTTACCTTGGTCGTGGAGTGCACGTAAAAAACAAGCAGGTTCCTGCCAAGCCTGCCCTTGTATTCCCGAAATCTGTCGGGACTGTAAAAGCCCGGCGCGTAAGCGATGTAGGGCCCCACCGCAAAATGCAGTATGTCCTTGCTTATGCGGTGCAGGCGGCCTGCGTTATAGTCGCCGCAGGCGATGAAATTGTGGTGGTTTATCCCAAAATGTCTGTGCGAGAATATTACGCCGTGTTTTACGCAGGGGGATTCGCACAGTTCCACGTCGCTTTTGCCAAAAGCCCTCAACGCGTCGAAATACCCATAAAGCCGATTTTCGTAATTCACGACATTCGCGCAATCGCGAAAAAACAGGGAATCGGCATATTGGTAGTACCTATAGTATTCCTTCACGCATTCCTCGTCGCCGATAAGGTCGGAATCCATGTCCCTGCAAAAGCGGCTGTTGTTGTTCGCGTTCAGCCTGGCGTCTTCGCACCAAAGGCAGCAGTTGAACGGAAGGACATCCGCAATCCCGAGCGCCCTTAGCTCATCGGCCGCGTCTATCGCGTCCATCAGCGCCAGGACTATGTCGAATCCGTCCTTGATCCGCAGAAGCTCGCCGGGGGAAATCACCTTTTTCCCAAAATACTCGGCGCCGAATCTGTTTTTGTCGGCAAAACAATGGACATTGCTCCTGCCGATGGCCTCAAGCGCATGGGCCCCGTATTCCCCGGCGCCATATATTATCGCCTTCCTCATGTGCGCCATAGCCTCATTCAAACATATCCCATTGCAGGATCGTGTCTTCCGCAATGTCGATGGCCGGGCGTTTCCCGACCAGGATGCCGAACTCAGACGGCGGTATACCGTCGCCTGGGCGCTTGAAGGCCAGATGCTCGGCCCCTACGGGCGCCCCCTTGGCGATTGCCTTCGCGCTCGCTATCGAACGCCTTGCGAACTGCCGCGCGGGCCGCTCGGCCGCATTATGGCTCAGCCCCCCAGAGCCAAGAATGGAGTCGATGAACGCGATGCCCGAGACGATCCCCTTCGCGTCCGCCTCGTCCATGGCATGGTAGTGATCGTTCCCCGGCAGGGACTTGTCGAGGGTGAAATGCTTTTCAATGACAGCCGCCCCGAGCGCATAGGCTGTTTTCAGGACGTCAAACCCTCTGTCCGGCTTCGTATGGTCGCTATATCCGACGACGCAGCCGGGGTATTCGTGCTTAAGCGCGCCTATCCGCCTCAGATTGGCGTCTGCGTATGGCGCAGGGTATTCGAGCACGCAGTGCATTATCGCAAGCGGCCTGTCATTGTGCCTGCGTATGGCTGCGATCGCGCAGTCTATCTCGGCTTTGTCCGACGCGCCCGTCGAAAGGAGAATCGCTTTGCCCTTCCGCGCTATATGTTCGACAAACGGGATGTTTGTTATGTCCGAGGACGAAATCTTGTACGCGCCCATAAGATCGCAAAGATAGTCGGCCGATTCGAAATCGAAGGGCGTAGACAAAAATTCTATGCCCCGCCTGCCGCAGCGCTCGGCCAGCCGCGCGTATTCCCTTTTCCCGAACGAATCGTATCTTTGGAACAGTTCGTACTGCGATTTTGCCGGTTCCTCCGAGAGATCCCAGTATGCCGGCGATTTTTTTGCGGCAAGCGCGGCCGCCTTGTAGGTCTGGAACTTTGCCGCGTGGACCTTGGCCGAAGCCGCCCTGTCTATCATCAGCTCCGCCGCCTCTATCGGGGATATGCCCTCCAGGGCCGCGATGTCGTAGTAATTCACGCCGATTTCGGCGATCAGCGTAAATCTGCCCGACAGCAGCCTCTGCACGAACATGCCTTCCATCACTGTTCCCCCAAAACAATCCTGACTACGCGGTCCACGCCCGATTTCAGGTCGAACGACAGCATGGCGGCGCGCATTTCCTCCCTGATCTGAGGCGTGTCTATCAGCCAGGTCACGGTTTTTTCCAAAGTGTCCCTGTGAATCCCATCGCCAAGCCCAAGGTTGATGAAGCCCCTTCCCAGACTCGCGAAGGTGTGCGCGCGTTCGCGAAAATTCTGGGCCATGACGATTGTCGGGATGCCGAGCGACGCCGTTTCAAAAATCGACCGCCCCTGCCCTATTATCGCCAGATCGGCCTCGCGCATGTACCGGCTCACGGCGCTTGAATCGTGGTACACGAAAACGTTCGCGTCTTCCCTTGTCACGACCCCGAACTTTTCCGGATCGTAGGCCAGGCCGGCAACAAAGTCAAAGCGGATGCGCGGCGCGGTTTTGTGGTACTCCAGGGCGAAATCATATATTTTGCGCGTGTAGTTTCCCGGATCGCTCCCGCCGAACATCACAAAGACGCGCCGCGCCTCCCGCGAGAAGCCTTTGGGGATCGCCAGCTGGAATTCCTCGCGCAGGCAGGCGTATTCGCAGCCGGAATAGCAGTTGCTTCGGTTGTCCGCCACGCCTTCATACAGGGCGTTTATCGTCGCATCGGCGTATATCGCCCCCTCGCCCAGATCCTCTATCGAAACAAGCCGCTTTGCCGCCTGCCTGGCCCGCAGCATGAAATCCTTCGCGGTGTTTAGGCAGTCGATGACGGCTATGTCCGCCTGGGCCCGCGACAGATAGTCGAAGAACTCGTCGTCGCTATCGACGGCGACGACCTTGAAGTTGCTTTGTTCGAGCTTCAGCCTGCCTTCGGGGAAGCCCGCGCCCGTGACAAACGAGATTTCATGCCCGGTCAGCCGGTACGCAAGGGCAAGCGTGTGGTAGATATGCCCCATGCCCAGACTGCGGCTGCCGTCGACGCGAAACACGATCTTCCTGCGTTTCAGGACCGCCTCGCAGACGCTCCAATCGTTTATTGTGTCAACATCGACAGCCTCGTTTTCGGGCAAGGGGAACACGCCCACATGCCTGCCGATCCTGCTCGATTCCGTAACGCAGCCGCGGCGGGAAATCAGGAAGGCCCCGGTCTCCCTGTATTCTTTCGGAAGCTGCTGGCGGTTCAGCCTTTCAGCGTAGTTCGGCGCAAAGCCCCCGTTTTCGGCGCGCCATGAAAGACGCCCCGCCTCCTCAACGCTGATGAGCGTGTCGAGATTCAGCGACTGCGCCTGCCCAAGCGCCGCCGAGAGCGATCTTACGGACAGCAAGGGGGACGTGGCCTGCAGGGTCACTACATAGTCATACCGCGTCCGTTTCGACGCCTCCATGCGAAGGACCGCGTCGTGGACCACAGGGTCGAGCGTTGCGCTGTCCGACGACAGGCGCGGCCCGCGTTTCAGCGCGGCGCAGTCAAACTGGCCGGCATAGGCAAGCGTTTCCTCGTCGTCCGACGTTACGGCCACATCCGTGATCGCGCCGCACTTGACGGCCGTCTGAAGCGCGTACCATATGAGCGGCTTTCCGCACAAGAACCGCATGTTCTTGCGCGGTATGCCTTTGGAGCCTTTTCTCGCTGGAATTACTGCAAGTATGTTCATGGCGCCTGACCGAAAAGCTCTCTGTAGATATCGGTGCTGTCGCGGCCCCCGTATCCTTCAAGCCTGCGCGAGAATCTTTCGCGCAGCCCCTTGTCGTTGGCCAGAAGCGCTATTTTCATCGCCAGGCCCCTATAGTCGCCTCCGACGGAATCTACGACAAACCCGGTCTCGCCGTCGGCTATCTGTTCCGGCGCGGCGGCGAAATTGCCGATCACGCAGGGCCTCGCCAAGACCTTCGCCTCCTCGACCGCAGTGACAAAGCCCTCGTTTCGGCTCGGCTGCGCGTATATGTCGCAATTCCTGATATATGGGTATGGGTTGGCTTTTGGACCGGCGAACACCAGCTGTTCGGCGATACCGCAGCCGCCGATTCTGGTTTTCGCGGACTCCACGTCGCCCGCATACATCCCCGCCCTGTCATCGCCGACCAAAACCCACCTAAAGCGCAGGCCCTCATCTTTAAGAAGCCTGGCGCACTCGACGATCAGGTCCAGCCCCTTCCTGTTGCCCGGCGTGCCGACAGTGCAGATCTTGATGGATTCCCCGCCGTATTCGTCGGGATAGAACGCCGCCGAGCCTTCCCTTATCAGATCCGCGTCAATGGGGTTGTAGGCTACGGCCGTCCTGCCGGCTTCAGACGGATATCTTGACAATACGCCTTCCTCGACGCCCCTCGACACGCAGATCGATTTTGTGATGTTCCCAAGATGCCTTTGGTTGCCTTCAAGCTCCCTGTCGAAATTCTCCAGCCCGCCTATTTCCATATGCCAAAACAGGAATTTCCGCTTTGCCCTTACTTTCTCCGAGACGACGAAAAAGGGCATTCGCCATTCATAGGCTATGGCCGCGTCATAATCCCCCATTTCAGGTACTATGGCCTCAAGGCATCGCCAGTTGCGATGAACGTCTTCGCCGTCGGCAATGTTGAGGCTGCGGATCCTCTGGCGCAGGGCAATCCAGCCGTCATGGCCCTGCTCCGCGCATTTCCGCCTGTAGGCATCGTCGAACGCGCCGCATTGCCATAATTCCGGCAGGACCTTGACGCTGTCGGGAATCAAGCCAAGCCTGCATCTCCATTCGTCCCTTATGCTGTCCAGCAGCAGCAGATCCACCTTGCAGCCGGTTTTCGCCATGGCATTCAGGAAGTTGACGAGACAGGTCTGTATGCCTGAAACCCCGTTTAAGGTATAGCTGACAAGAAGTATGCTATTCATGAGGCTTTTCCCCGCCCGCAGCCAGGCTGCCTTGGATCAATTCGGCGTAGAAGCGCAAAACCGTGTCGTTCGCCGATTCATAGAATCTGGATTTCCCGATCAACTCAAGCGCCATGGCCCTGAGAACATTGGCCCTGGACTCCTGAAGGATTTCAGGATCCTGCATTTCATAGCCAAAATCCCTTCTGTCCACGAATTCCTTCATGAAATCCGAGGCCCATACGCTTTTTATGTATGCCAGCTTGCCATGCCTCAAGGTGTCGAATGAGGAAGAATTGTCGAACCTCTTTATGGCCTGGTATATGAGCAGGCCCGCGACATAGAACAGGATGTCCTCGCTGCGCTTGGTAATGCGACCGCATTTTTCCTTGAAAAATGTCCTTCCCACCTGCAAAGTCTCCTGCGGAAGCGCCGCGATCCAATCGAAAACCTCCTGATCCGAAGGCACCGCCGTGCTGTCGCCGTCCACGACGCCGGGCCTGGCACGATGGAGGGTTTCCGCCAAAAATCCCATCTTTGAGCATTGGGTGATGGCCTCCATCGCAACGCCGCCGTCAAAATAGCCGATCCTGCACTTGCGCATCCTTTCCGTGACGGAGCGGCAGTATAATTTCGCCCATGCAGGCAGCCAAATCTTATACCAGCTCGGGAAGTCCTCATAGTCCTCGGGAGAGGCGAAAATTCTGTCTTTTTTCGGCCCCCTGCTGATTCTGTCGCTTGAAACAACGACCAGATCCAGCCCGTTTTCATGCGCGTACGACAGCGATTTCTCCGCAAAACCTGGCGCATACGCGTCGTCGCTGTCAAGTATCGCCAGCCAGCCATAATCCACGTCGGGCAGCAGGCCGTTCTTGCGAAACGGCGTATGGAAAAGATTCAGTATATCATTTTTTTCCGCTGACAGGCCGTGAATTCTGCCGTCCCGGTTTTCATATTCGCGGATAATATCGCCCGTGCTGTCCGTGCTGCCGTTGTCAAGCACATAGTAGACCCAGTTTCCGTGGGTCTGGCCCATAATCGAATCGAGGGCTATGCGCAGGGTTTTCTCGGCGTTGTACGCGCATGTAAAAAACAGTATCCTGTCGCTCATCATTTCTCCGTATCCTCATTTGGCGCATTTGCAGCCCCGGTATTTTTATCCATAATCATCATCTCTTTATTATTGCTATTGATATCCTATCTCCAACCGGAATTTTCAACAATCTCTCATGCCCGGTCGAAATCAATTCTTCCTCAAATTCAGTTATCGCTTGCTTGACTCCCGGGTAACAATCGGGGAAATAGTCGTGAATCAAAATCACGCTTCCGCAGAGCATTTTCGGATAAAACAAACGCAAGCCTTTCAGTGTCGGCGCATACAAGTCTAAATCAAGATTGACAAATTTGAATCCACCCGGTAAATTGACGGCGGTATCGGGGAAATATCCCTTGCGTATTATGGCTTTCTCAGGATGCGGCAATTT
>JAISXZ010000102.1 GCA_031270275.1 Eubacteriales Family XIII. Incertae Sedis bacterium
CCCAAAGTCTGTGAGCAAAACCGCAGGAAATACCCGGTTTGTGACGGAAGCGGGGGCATGCCCGCCGCCCCGCCCGCATAACAGGCAGCTGGCCTACAGCTTGAGAAGCCGCGCCAGATTGTCGCCCAGAAAGCCCTTTTTGCTGCTCTCGGGGATGTCGAGCGAGTCCAGCGTGTCTATGTAGTACCTGAAATCCCGGCCCTCGTGCATCTCATAGGGATAGTCCGTCCCCCACAGCAGGCGGTCGTGACGCGCGGCCTTGAAGGCCATCTCCGTGATGACAGGCCAGCCGCCGGAGCCGGCGCCGTCGATGTACAGCCTGTCGAAAAGCTCGTTGAAGACCTCCGTATGCCCAAGCTCATCGGATTCGAGCGGGGATTTCGCCAGATTTTTGTATTTCTCCTGCACAGGGGGCAGGCCGAGGGCGTCCCAAGGCTCGAAGAAGTTGCACATCCGCCCTTTAAGGGCGAAGGTCGCGCCGCCGAAGTGCGGCAGCACGAACTTCAGGTCCGGATAGCTTGGGAAGACATCGTAGATTATGCGCAGGGCGGCCTTTGCCGAATCGAGCCCGCGCCCAAGCGTCCTGTTTATGGTGCATTCCAGCTCCATGCCGAAGGGCTTGAGATGGGGATGCAGGAAGATCGGCAGATCGAGCTCGCCGGCCTTCTGGTATATCGGGAACATGTGCTCCCGGCTGCTCAGGCTGATCTCGGGCGATATGGACGTAAGCATCGTGATCGCCGGGAATTTCAGGACCTTTGCCTGGTATTCGATCTCGGCCACCGCGCCCTCGGCGTCATCCTGCGGAAAACAGCCCGCTACCGCGAAGCGCTTGGGGTACTTGGCGACGATCTCGGCAAAGCCCTCGTTTATCTCGCGGCACAGCTCCTTGCCCATCAGGTTCCCGAACTGCGATACGGACAGCAGGGCCATGTCCACGCCCGCCTCGTCCATGGCCCGCAGATGGTCCTCGATCAGGCAGAGCCTAGGCGCGAACACGAAATCGTTGCCGTTCATGAAAACACGCTTCGGGGGCAGCGAGGGGTCATGGAATTTTCTGAACACGCTTTCTGGCATTAGGTGATGCTGTGCGTCGATGATCATTTTGGGCTCCTTTCATCTTCTTCTTCCTTGGCAGGCCGTCGGCCGTGTTTTATTGCTGGTAACCATTATAATGCCGGAAATGGCTTTTTTGAATGTGTCTCCACAATAAAGAATGGGGCCGGGAAGCCCCGTTTTCTGTGTTCCCCGCATAAGGTGCCCGCGCCTGCGGCCCCCATGCGCCGCCAGACACAGGCCGCCCGCGTTCCAACGGCGGCATTGTCACTGCTGCCTTCCACGCCATACGGCGGCGTGTTGTGCATCAGGCACAAAAAAAGCATCTGGGGGCGGGTTTTTTTATTACTTCGACACATTCCCCTAAAACGCGCGGAATGTTACAATCAGGGCAAGGTCCCATCAGAAACTTCCTATGGATAAAGGAGTGTTGACATGAAAAGAAGGATTTTCGTGATTCTGGCGGCCGCAGTCGCGTTCTCCGTGATGCTGGCCGCGTGCGGGGGCGGCATTACGGCGCCGTCCGAGACCCCGGAGGAGACGGCTGCCGAAACCGCCGAGCCGGACGCCGGCCAGGCCCCCGAGCAGACCGCCCAGGCCCCCGAGTTCGAGTTCAGCCTTCAGAACCACGACGCGCCGAACGGCGCGACCTCGCGGTCCCTCGACGTCTGGGCCGAGGCGGTCGGCGAGGCCAGCGGCGGCAGGATCAAGATCACCAACTTCCACGGCGGCTCGCTGGGCGGGCCCCAGGACACCTACGGCATGGTCAAGGACGGCGTCGCGGACATAGGCTGGGGGCTGGCTTCGTTCTATCCCGGCATGTTCCCCGCCACCGAGGTCATAGCCCTTCCCTTCATGGGCATAAAGTCGGCGAAGCAGGGCGGCTACGCCCTGTGGGAGCTGTACGACACGACCGACTTCCTTAAGAGCGAATGGACGGACGTCAAGGTGATCCTCATACACACCAACTGCGACGCCCCCCTGCTCACCAGGACGAAGATAGAGAAGGTCGAGGACCTCAGAGGCATGAACCTGCGGATCATCGGCGGCCCGCCCACGGAATGGGCCAAGCTCGTCGGGGCGAACCCGATGAACATACTGCTCGGCGAGATATACACGTCCATGGAGAAGGGCGTCATATCGGGCATAACGTCCACGGGCTGGGACGTCGTGAACTCGTTCAGGTTCTATGAGCAGGGCCCCTACGTACTCGACTACGCCATCCACGTCAACGCCTGCTTCCTGATCATGAACAAGGCGAGCTACGACAGCCTCCCCGACGACCTTAAGGCCGTCATGGACGAGATGGGCGGCAACGGCGCCATCGAGGTTATGGGCGACATAAGGGACAACGAGAAGGTAGACGTCAGGCAGAAGATACTGGATGCGGGCGGCGAGATCTACGAGCTTCAGCCTGCGGAACAGGCCAGGGTCGAGGCCTTCGGCGAGCAGGCCCGCGAGATATGGATGAAGTCCATGAACGACCAGGGCATCGAGGCGGACGCCTTGGTCGCGAAGACCTTGGAGCTGGTCGAAAAGCACAAGGACAAAGCGCCTAATTAGGAATAGGCAGTCGGGCTCCGAGATGGGCAAAAATGGCGTGGCGGGTGGGCAGTAACGCCTACAGCTTGTTACTAACCCACTCCAATTGAAACTGCTCACACGCCGCGCTAGTTTTGTCCAGATCGGGTTCTGGGGGCGATTTTGGCTCCCGGAGCGTACTAGTGTCCTGCGTCACCTAGAAGTTGTGATAAACGGCGAAGATTTTTTTCGTCAGGCAAGGCGCAAAACGTAGGCGAACCCGAAGGTTCGGCGAGGCTTTGCAACGCAGCCTGGCGG
>JAISXZ010000110.1 GCA_031270275.1 Eubacteriales Family XIII. Incertae Sedis bacterium
TTTTGCCCATCTCGGAACCTGGCTGCGATTATTGGCTTCCTCACGTAGCTTCTAGTACGCTCCGGGAGCCAAAATCGCCCCCAGAACCCGATCTGGACAAAACTAGCGCGGCGTGTGAGCAGTCTCGATTTAAGTGGATGGGCAGTAACCCCTTTAGGCACAGCAGCCCGGCGGAATGGAGGAAAAGTTATGAAGGTGGTGTCCGCGGTCAAGGTGGGAAACATGAAGGACCCCGATCCGGGGCGCCGGGGCAAGGTGGCCGTGCTCGATCGGCCCTGCCCGCCGCTCGGGGACGAGGATATCAAGGTAAAGGTGGCCTACTGCGCGATATGCGGCTCCGATCCCCATGTGGTCGGCGGCATATTCGGCTGGGAGCCGCCCTTCGGGCTGGGCCACGAGATTTCGGGCGTCGTGGCCGAGCTGGGGCCCAAGGCGACGAGAAGGGGCTTCAAGGTGGGCGACCGCGTAGGCGGGAACTTCCGCAGGTACTGCGGGACCTGCTACTATTGCAGGAACGGGCAGGAGCAGTTCTGCGAGAACGTGTCGGAGGAGCCCGGCATGGCGGAATACCTCATATGGCACGAGTCGCAGCTGGTGAAGCTGCCCGACGACGTGTCGCTGAAGAAGGGCTGCCTGCTCGAGCCCGTCTCGATAGGCGTGCGCGTCATGGACAAGACGGGCATGCTCATAGGCAGGCGCGTGGCCGTGTCCGGGGCGGGGCCCATCGGCCTCATAAACCTGCAGCTGATAAAGATGTTCGGCGCCACGAGCCTCACGATGATAGAGCCGAACCCGCAGAGGCGCGAGCTCGCCAGGAAGTTCGGCGCGGACTTCCTCATAGATCCCTCGTCACAGGACGTGGAGAGGGAGGGGATGGGCATAACGGGAGGGCTAGGCTACGACCTCGTCATAGAGGCTTCCGGCGCGCCCAAGGCGGCCGAGGCCGCGATAAAGGTGATGGCGAACGCCGGAAGGCTTCTCTACATGGCCATGTACCCGAACGACTACGAGATGCCGCTGAACCTCTACGCCCATTGCTACAAAAAGGAGATCGAAATCACGGGGAGCTTCGTCGCGCCCTACGCCTTCCCGCGCGCGGCGCAGATAATGAGCCGCATGGATCTTGACGACTTCACGGACACGGTATATGATATCGATGACCCGGAGGGCGCCTTCGAGGCGCATCTTGGCGGCAGGCACAGCAAGGTGATAATCCGCTGCAACAAGGATCTGGATTGAAGGTGGAGGGGAGCATGAAACGATACAGGAACGAGGTAAGCCCGGAAAGGGTGGCCCAGCTCGAGGACAAATGCGTTGAGATACGCAAAAAGCTGCTGAACTTCATATACCGCATAGGCATGGGCCATCTGGGCGGCGAGCTGTCCATAGTGGAAATGGCCGTCGCGCTCTACTATGAGTACATGGAGTACGATCCCAAGGACCCGAAGTGGGAGGGCCGCGACAGGCTTGTGCTCAGCAAGGGGCATTGCAGCGAGACGCTGTTCACCATTTTTTCGGACCTCGGCATGTACAGCCTCGACTACATGGTCGAGCGCTTCGAGACCCTGGACACGGCCATATTCGGGATGCACTCGAACCGCAAGTACGTCCCCGCCATAGAGGTCTCGGCGGGCTCCCTCGGCCACGGCCTTCCCGTAGCGCTCGGGCTCGCGCTCGGCGCCAGGGAGCAGAGGAAGCAGTGGCGCACCTTCGTGATCGTCGGCGACGGCGAGATAGAGGAGGGCACGAACTGGGAGGCCATAATGGCCGCCGGGCATCACAGGCTCGGCAACCTCGTGGCCATAATAGACAAGAACGGCCTGCAGATGACGGGCCCGACCGCGACCGTGATGAGCATAGACCCCCTAGACAGGAAGTTTGAGGCCTTCGGCTGGGACGTGATAGAGATAGACGGAAACGACATGTACTCGGTATGCAGGGCGCTGGCCTCGCTTCCGCCCGCCGATCCGTGGGTCAGGAGGAAGCCGATATTCATCATTTCCAACACCACCAAGGGCAGGGGGGTCTCCTTCATGGAGGGCAACGTTAAGTGGCACGGGGGCGGCATCGCCAAGGAGCAGCTCGACCAGGCCCTCGCGGATATCGAGAAAACCAGAAAGGAGAGGGTATAATGGCGGTCCAGACTACCTACGATTTCGATCAGATGCTGTCGAACGCGCGGGAGGCATACGGGGAGGAGCTGATGAGCATGGCCGACGACGGCCTCGACTTCTACTTCACGTATTCGGACAACGTCGCGCCTTCGTCCTCCGCCGGGAAATTCGTGCAGAAATATCCGGACCGCTGCTTCAACTTCGGCATAGCGGAGCCGAACCAGGTGGGCGCCTCGGCGGGGCTGGCCCTGTCCGGCAAGGTCGTGTTCGCCCAGGTCTTCGGCCCCTTCCTCTCCCTGCGCGCGGCTGACCAGATACACACCGACATAGCCTACAACGACGTGGACGTGCGGCTCATAGGGACGCACGCCGGCGTGACGGCGGCAGGCGGCCCCACGCACAACTGCATAGCCGATCTCGCGCTGTACAGGGCCATACCGAACCTGACGATAGCGGTGCCGGCCGACGCGGGCCAGTGCGTCAAGATGATACGCCAGTCCATGGACTACAGGGGCCCCATGGTCATACGCATCGACCGCGGGGGTTCCCCAAACGTATACGCGGACAACAGCTACGAGCTGCGCTTCGGCAAGGCCATAGAGGCCGTGGGCGGCACGGACATCAGCATAATATCCGCCGGCTCCAGCGTGTACTGGTCCATGATGGGCGCGCGCATCCTGAAGGAGAGGCACGGGATAAGCGCCCGTGTCATAGACATGCACACGATAAAGCCGATGGATGGCGACATGCTTCTTAAGTGCGCGTCCGAGACGAAGAACATCGTCACGGTCGAGGAACACTCGATCAACGGCGGGCTCGGCGGGGGCGTGGCGGAGTTCCTGCTGGAGGCGGGCTTCAGCGGGAAGTTCAAGCGCATAGGGCTGCCAGACGAATTCGCCGTCCTCGGCGATCCCGATGAGGTCTATAAGTACTACGGCATGGACCCGGAGGGCATAGCGGCCCAGATAGAGAGGCTGCTGAACGGCTAGCGGCTTCGATTGTTGCCTCTGGGCCAGAGGCCCCGATGGGCAAAAATGGCGTGGACGCTGGGCAGTAACATATTAAACAGCTGGCATGGGTGATGAATATCGGATAGAGGCTTTAGGCCTCCGCAAGAGCTTCGGCAGGGCCACGGCCCTGCTCGGCGCGGACTTTTCGCTGAGGCAGGGGGAGATACACGCCCTGATCGGCGCGGAGGGCGCCGGCAAATCCACGCTCATCGGCATCCTGGCGGGGCTTTGCGCCCCCGACGGCGGCAGCCTGAGGATCGATGGGCGCGCCGTTAGGCTGGAGAGCCCGGCCGACAGCATCAGGAACGGCATTTCCGCGGCGCTCGGCGTGTCTGGCCTCGTGCCGGGCCTGTCGGTGGCGGAGAATATCTTTCTGGGCGTGCCGCGCGCGGGCGGCGGCCTTCTGGACGGGCGGGGCATGAGGCGCAGGGCGGAGGGGCTTCTGGGCGAGGCGGGTTTCGGGCATATCAGGCCGGACGCCGCCGCAGGCGGCCTGGACGCGGCCTCCGCGCAGATCGTGGAGATTTGCAGGGTCATGGCCAGGGGCTCGCGGGTCCTGCTTCTGGACGATCCGGCCGCGGAGCTCAGCATGAAGGAGGCCGAGCGCCTGTTTGGCCTGGCGAAAAGGCTCAGGGCGGGGGGCATGTCGATCGTCATCGCCTGCGGCCATGCGGCGGACGCCTTCGCGGTCGCAGACAGGCTTACGGCCCTGAGCGGCGGGCTGTCCTCCCCGCCCGCCGCTGTGCCCTCCGCCGAGGCCGTCGATCTCGCGGTCGCCGCGGCCGGCGGGCCAAAGGCCCTGTTTCCGCCGCGCCGCGCGGAGCTCGGCGGCTGCGTCGTGAAGGCCGAGCGCATAGGGGCCGGCGGCATCTCGTTCGAGGCGCGCGAGGGCGAGATCCTCGGCCTGACGGGGCTGGCCGGGGACGGGCGCAGGGAGGCGGTGGACGCCGTTTTCGGCGGCCCGCCCTCCGGCGTCGGGACGCTCAGCGTCGGCGGGCGGGCGGCGCGCCTGGGGTCCCCCGAGGGCCTGGCCGGGCTGGGCGTCGCCTTCCTTCCCGAGGAATACAGGCGGCGCGGCCCATCCCCAGCGGCCTTTGGGGAGGACGGGACCGGCCTTGGGAGGGCTTTTCTGGAGAGCCTGGCCGGGCTGGGGGGCGAGTTCGCCGCCATCGCCAGACGGCAGGCCCGCCTGCCTGACAGGGGCCGGCAGCAGGATGCCGACGCCGAGGCCGCGTCTCGCGGCGACAGGCAGAGGGCCGCCCTCGAGGCCCTGAACGCGGGCGGCGCGAGGGTCGTGGTGCTCGACGAGCCGACGCGCGGCCTGAACGCGGACGCGCGGACGGCGATATACAGGATAATGGGCGACATGGCGGAGGGGCGCCGCGCGGTCATAATGGTCTCCTCGGAGCTGGGGGATGTCGCGGGCCTGTGCGACCGCGCGGTCGTCGTCAGGGACGGCGCGAGCGTCTGCGAGCTTGTGAAGGACGAGCTTTCCGAGGCCGGCATACTGATGCGGGCCGCAGGCGTCGTGACCTGATCGGGTGCGTTGGGAGCCGAAATCCGGAACCAGGTTCCGCGCCGGGCAAAAATGGCGTGGGCGCCGGACGACAGCACGGCCGGCCTGTTGTTCAAAAACTTCAATCGAGACTGCCCGGCGCCCGCGTCAGATTTGTCCAGGCCGGGTTCTGGGGGCGGATTTTGGTCCCGGAGCGTACTGCCTGGTACGTGAGGAGCCGAAATCCGGAACCAGGTTCCGAGATGGGCAAAAATGGCGTGGGCGCCGGGCAGTAACCTATCGGAGGGAAGAATGCAGGTAGTCCCCGAGGGCAGAATCTACCACAAGCACATAACAAACCTTAAGCTGCAGTCCTACGCCTTCGTGCTGCACTACGCGGAGGAGCTTCAGGAATCCATAGCCGAGTTCGTCCACTGCCATCCGCTGTACCAGATATACTATGTGGTCGAGAACCGTCTGCGCATCGACGTCGACGGCTCGGCCCTCTTGCTGCGCGAGAACGAGTTCGTCATGCTTTCGAAGGGCGTGCAGCACCACGTCATCTACGAGCCGGACAGGAAAAAGCGCTATTTTTCGCTGGTCTTCGACATCGTGCCAGCCACTCCCGTCAGCAACAGGGGCCCCGACGGCGACAACGAGTTCAAGGACATAAGGGCCGTGCTTTCGGAGCTCGAGAGCCGCGGCCACATCCTGTCGGACAGGCCCTTCGACGCCCAGGGCCTGCTCGAGGCCATACTGCGGGAGCAGAAGGGGAAAAGGGCCGGCTGGAACACCTGCCTCATATTCCATTACTACAGGTTCTTCATAGAGGCCCTGCGCCACATCGCGACGAAGGAGCCTCTGGACAGCAGGCCCTCGGGGAAGCTGAACCTGGCGATAGAGGCGACCAAGTACATACACAAGAACTACTACGAGGCCATAAGCCTGGAAAGCGCGGCGGAGCACCTCAACATATCGCCGAGGCACGTCAACCGCGCCTACCGCACGATGTTCGGGACGACCTTCATCAAGAACCTCAACAGGCTGCGGATAGAATACGCCAAGATATACCTCTGCACGACCGCGTATTCCATCGACAGGATATCCGAGCTTGTGGGCTTTTCGTCGTCCCGCGCCTTCTTCAAGCTCTTCAAGGAGTATGAGGGCATATCCATATCGCAGTACCGGGAGGAGCACTACAGCCCCGAGCCATAGCCGCCGCCCGCTGCTTTGATCAGGGCCTTAGGGCAGGCAGCGGGGGCCAGACAAGGAGGCACAGGATATGATGGTATTCGACTTTTCAGGGAAAAACGCGCTGGTCACAGGCGCCGGCTCCGGCATAGGCAGGGCCGTCGCGCTGCAGTTCGCGGAGGCCGGCGCGAACGTATGGGTGGGCGACATATCGGGGGACAACGCGGCGGGCGCCGTGGCCGAGATGGGCAGGCACGGGGGATCATACGGCTTCACGGTAGTGGACGTTTCGAGGAAGGATGATCTCACCGTGATGTTCGCCGGGGCGGCGCGGGCCTTCGGCAGGATCGACATCGTCGTGAATTCCGCCGGGGTCTTCATGACCAGGCATCTGATAGAGGCGACGCCGGAGGAGATCAAGAGGCACCTCGACATCAACCTTATGGGCGCCGTGTACGGCTGCCAGCTCGCGCTCGAAACCATGATACGGCAGGGCGGCGGGGGCAAGATAGTCAACATAGCGTCCGTGGGCGGCAGGCACGGCGAGCTCGATTTCCCGTACTACGCCCTAGGCAAGGCGGGCGTCCTGAACTGGACGCAGTCCGTTGCCTACAACGCCGCGCCGCACGGGATAAACTGCAACGCGGTCTGCCCCGGCATCATACGCACGCCCATGTGGGAGAGCATACTGGAGGCCGTGGCGGGCGAGGGCGCCGACAGGGACGCCCTGTTCGACGAGATGCTGAAGTCAAGGACGCCGCTGGGAAGGGCCCAGACGGGCGAGGAGATGGCCTACGCCGTACTGTTTCTTTCCTCGGGCTACGCGGACGCGATAGTGGGGCAGGCGCTGAACGTGTGCGGCGGCTCTGTAATGAGCTGATTGCCGGGCATGCCGCCTGCCTTTGAAGCCTGTGGATTTGGCGGTGTGGATTTCAAAGGTGATAGTCAAAATCAGGGTTGATATCAACCCTGTCATCAACCCGCTTGCTACAGGGCGCAATATGTAGACACGATCTCCACATACAGCACTATATATAGTGGCAACTCGGCACTGAAATGAGCAGCGAATATACATCCAACTCCTATTTTGACTATCACCATTTGACTATCACCATTTCAAAAAGTCTTTACAAACCGCCGTTGGTTAGGTATAATAGGAAATCATAGTACTGTCGCGGACGGATCGATGTTGCTGTGTTTTGCTTTTTGCGGCGGCCCATGTAACATAATTTAGAAAATGTTACATAGGCCTTTTTATATTGGAATTTGAACAAGATCAACGTACATCCTGTAGCGTCCTTCGAGCCATGGCCTCGGGGGCGTTTCTTTTTTTGTTGTAATCTCAACGGCGCTGCGCCATGTAACATTTTCTAAATTGCGTTACATTCCCCCGCTCTTTATCACGCCCTTGAAGAACGCCGCATATTAAGGCGGACAGGAGCCTGAGTTGCAGTACAGAAAGCTTGGGAACACGGGTTTCGAGATATCGATCGCGTCTGCGGGGATCTTTCAGCTCGACTTCGTCGCGGGTGCGCTTGACCGGGATCGCTTCGACGAGCAGCTTGCGGCCGTGCGGCTCGCGATCGACGGCGGCGTGAACGCGCTCAACCTCGGATTCCTGTGCCATGTCGAAGACCCCGAACCGTACGCGGAAAAAGTACGAGCCCTTCTGAAAGAAGGCTACAGGCAAAAAATAAAGATATTCCTTAATGTCCCTATGACGTCCACGAAAGTCCCGGCGGATCTCGACGCCTGCCTCGACAGGCAGCTGTCGTGGTTCGGCCTTGATTTCGCGGACTATTGCCTCCTTGAGGACTTGGAGCGCTTCAAATGGGCGCACGCCGAAAGTATGGGCGCCGTCGCCTGGCTTTCCGAAAAAAAGGCCGAGGGCAAGATCCTGAACGCCGGCTTCGATTTCCACGACGACTGCTTCTTCCTGAAGGGCGTCTTCGAAGCGGGCGGCTGGCAGTGCGCGCAGTTCCGCTACAGCTTCATGGACGGGACGCGCCACCCCGGTTTCAGCGGGATCAAGTACGCCGTCGACGCCGGCGTCGGGCTCGTCGCGACGGACCCCTTCAAGGGCCGCCGTCTGCTCGACGCGTCACGGGCGCCCGAGGCCGTCAGGGCGCTTTGGTCCGGCGCGAAAACGTGGCGCGCCGTGGAGGAATGGGCATTGCTCTGGATATGGGACGACCCGCGCGTCTCGTCCGTCTTCACCTCGTTCAAGGACCCGGATGAGGCTGCGCGCGTTCTCGCCTGCGCGGACGCCCCGGAACCGCTCGACATGGCCTCCGAAATCCTGATCAACAACGTCGTCGACGCATACCATAAACGCCGTGTCTTCCAATGCACGGCCTGCCGCTGCTGCATGCCCTGCCCAGTCGGCGTGGACGCGCCGCGCATAACGGCGCTGTACAACGACTGTCTGGTCTACGGGGACGTGCGGATACCGAAATTCCAATACGGGATTGAAGGGCTCGCGGAACCCGCCTGCCTGTTCTGCGGCGCGTGCTCCAGACGTTGCCCCAGGGAGTACGACATGTCGGGCGCGGTGCGGAAGGCGCGGGCGCTGTTCGCCTGAGCGCGTTGGCGGGCCGGGCGAAATTTTCGGCATACATACGGACAGGGACAGGAGGTGAGGCAACTTGGCTAGGAACAGAATGCGGGGAAAGAACGAATCCGGTGAAACCCCCGCGCTGGAACAGAAGGACGACGGGTCGGTCGTGACCGAGGAGCGCGTGTTCGTCCCGGCCTACGAAAAGGCGGTCGCGAAGGGGCTTAACGTCATCGTATGGGTCTCCATCGTCAGCATCATAGCGATGCTGGTCATCACGGTCGTCGACGTCGCGGCGCGCGCGACGCTGTCGTGGTCCCTGCCCGGCGCGTACGAATACTCCAAATACCTCATGGTTCTCGTCGCCGCCGTGGCGCTGCCCTATACCGCGCTGAACGACGGGCACGTCGAGGTGGACATGCTTACGCGCCGCATGCCGCCCGCCGTGCGGAAGGTTCTCGGCGTCGCCAACTTCCTGATCGTCCTCTTCTACGCGGCGATCCTCACGGTCCAGAACTGGAATCAGGCCGCCATGACCAAACTCCTGAACCTGAAGCCGGTCGACGTGCCGTTCCCGCAGTACCCGTTCTACTACATCATAGCGATCGGCGTGGCGCTGCTGCTCGTGGTCGTTTTGGTGAAATGCGTCAATTACTTGAGAGGGGTGAAGTGATGGACGGAATCACGGTCGGCGTCCTCGCGATCATCATCCTGATCGTCTGCATCTTCCTCAAGGTATGGATCGGCGTCGCCATGGGCATCGTCGGCATAATCGGCATAGCGGTCCTGACGAGCTGGCAAAAGGCGATCATGGTGGCGGCGACAGAGCCCTACGTGCAGATCGCGAACTACACCTTCACCTGCGTGCCGCTCTTCGTCCTCATGGGCGTGCTGATCTCCAACTCGGGCATAGGCGCGGATCTCTTCAACGCCGCCTCGAAATGGATCGGGCAGATACGGGGCGGGCTCGCGATCGCGTCCTCCATCGCCTGCGGCGTGTTCGCCGCCGTTTCCGGCTCGTCGATGGCGACGGCCGCGACCATGGGCAAGGTGGCCTTCCCCGAGATGCGGAAACATGATTATTCGGTCCCGTTCTCGGCGGGCGCGCTCGCGGCGGGCGGCACGGTCGGCATCCTGATCCCCCCGAGCATCGGTTTCATCCTGTACGGGCTGATCACGCAGGAATCGATAGGCCAGCTGTTCATGGCCGGGCTGTTTCCCGGCATCCTCCAGGTCGTGTTCTACTCGGCCGTCTGTTTCATCGTCGGCAGGGTCAAGCCAGACTGGGCGCCGGCCGCGCCGAAGGTCCCTCTGTCCGAGAAAGTCGGCTCATTGAAAGGCACTTGGCCTGTCGTCCTGCTCATAATCATCGTGCTGGGCGGGATTTACATGGGCGTGTTCACCTCGACGGAGGCCGGCGCGATAGGCGCGGCAGGCGCCGTCCTCATCGCCTTCGCCGCGCGCAAGCTGAACGGCCCGACGCTGGTTCGGTCCCTGAAGGAGGCGACGCAGACCGCCGGCATGATGATGCTCATGGTGATCGGTTCCTACATCTTCATGCGCTTCCTGACGCTGTCCGGCCTGCCGGCCTACATGAGCTCCTTCGCCTCCGGGCTCGATGTGCCGCGCATTGTCGTGCTGCTGGCCGTCATCCTGCTCTACCTGATCCTCGGGATGTTCCTCGACGTCATGAGCGCCGTGGTGCTCACGATGCCGATCATCTACCCGATTATGTCCGGCCTGGGCTACGACATGATCTGGTTCGGCGTGCTCACGGTGCGCCTGATCGAAATCGGCCTGATCACGCCGCCCGTCGGCATGAACGTCTTCGTCACCGCGGCCACCTGCAAGGTGAAGCCCGAGGCGATCTTCAAGGGCATAGTCCCCTTCCTGATCGCCGACGCGTTCCACATCGCGCTCCTGATCGCATGGCCGAACATGGCCCTGATGCTGGTGCGTTCCGGCGGCGCGTAGCCACGCGGGGCCCTGTCCGCACGGGCCGCCGGCCACAGCCAATCGCGCCCCTCCTGCCGGGGGGGGGGCGGATGGACAATACATGTCTGCGTGTTTTTAAGGAGGAAAACATCATGAAGGGAACCAGGCTCAAATGGCTCATGCTTGCCATGGCGGCGGCGCTCGCCCTGTCTATGGCCGCCTGCGGCGGAGGCTCGGTGGAGGCCCCTGCGGACACGGCCGCCGAAACAGGGGAGGAGGTCCCGGCGGCGGGGCCGGCGGACGACGGCGGGCCGCAGATCGCCGACATCGACGTCGTGAGCACAGCGGCTAAAACGGTCGAGCTGGCGGACATCCAAATCGACATGCCGACGCCGACGATAGCGGCGGTCCCGGCCGGGGCGGAGGGGAAGACCTGGGATCTCACGCTCAACGACCAGGGCAACGACGCGATGCCGCTCGGGCTCAACGAGCGTGACGCCTGCGCGGCGATCGGGCTCCGCACGAACGGGCAGGTCAAGATCACCCCGTACTTCAACAACACGCTGCTGGAGCAGAACAACCAGTTCCCGGGCGTGGTGCAGGGAATCGCGGACATCAGCCTGTATACGGTCAACATGAACCCTGGCGCGCAGCCGGCGCACACCGTGTTCAACATTCCCGCGTCGGTCGTGATGCCGTCGAACGCGAATCTCACATTGCTCATCCGCAAGTACATCGAATCCAACCCGGCCTTCGCGCAGGAGAACGAGGAGCGCGGCGTCGTCGGCATCGGCTACTTCACGAACCCGCCCAACACTTGGCACTCGACGGGCGGCGACATCAAGTCGCCTGCGGACATCAAGGGCAAGAAGGTGATCGGCAACTCGATGTACAAGGCTTTCCTCGACGCCATGGGCGGGTCCATCGTCGCGCTCGGCCCCGGCGAATGGTACACCTCGCTCGAAAAAGGCGTCGCGGACACCCAGATCACGCATTGGCCCGTCATACGCGACTTCAATCTCCTGGACGTCTACAAAAGCCACACGCTGCTCGGCGGATCGACGGCCGGCATCAACGCGATGGGCATGCTTTACATCGTGAACAAGGGCGTCTGGGACACGATTCCCTCGGAATACCAGGACATCATCAAGGAAGAGCTGGAATGGGTCGGCTACGCCACCAGCCAGTACAACGACGCGGTGCGCGATGCCGTCATCGCCGACGCGAAGGCCGCCGGCCAGACCGTTATCGAGCTGACGCCGGAGGAGGCGCAGGCGTTCTTCGAGATCGCGAAATCGTCCGTGCCCGTCTGGGCGGCGGACGCGGCGACGCAGGGCGTCGAGGACCCGCAGGGGCTCTATGACGGCTGGATGAAGACGATTGAAGAAGGCCTTTAAGGTAATGGGGGCATGATTCCGAAATGGGCAGACTTCTAGAGGGAAAGGTGGCGGTCGTGACAGGTTCCGGCCAAGGCGTCGGCAGGGAGATCGCGTTTGAGCTCGCACGGCACGGCGCCAAGGTCGTCACGAACAACCGGAAGCCAGTCGGGAAGAACGAGAGCAGCGGGAACGTGACGAAAGATATGGAAAAGGCCATGTCCGCCGACCGTAGGGCCTGGTTCGAAAAGGAGCTTGCGGACTGCTCCGGCGACGCGGAAACGACGGCGAGGGCGATTCGCGACGGCGGCGGCGAGGCGACGGCGTTTTTCGGCAACATCTCGGATTTCGAAACCGCCGGCGAGCTGATCGGGACGGCCGTGAAGGCATACGGGTCCGCCGACATCCTCTTCAACGTGGCGGGCGCGTTCGGGTTCAGCCCGATAGAGACGATGACGCCGGAGCTGTGGGATCGCGTCAACCGTGTCAAGCCGCTCGGCTACTTCAACACGATCCGCCACGCCGTCCCCCACATGATCGAAAAACGCTGGGGGCGCATCATCAACTGCACGTCGAGGGCCTGGCTCGGCGACGTCATCAAGCACGCCGAGTACTGCGCGGCGAACGGCGGCGTCGTCAGCCTGACGCGCGCTGTCGCCATCGAGCTGCGCGACCGCGGGATCACGGCGAACGCCTTTTCCCCTTTCGCGCGCACGCGGGCGGCCGTCGATCTTGAGATGTATGACAAGATCGTGCCGGAGGGCGAGAAGGCCTGGGTGGATCCGAAATTCACCGTGGCCTACGACAAGACGCCCGCCCCGGACATGGTCGCGCCGTTCCTCGTGTACCTCGCGACGGACGCGGCCGCCCACGTCAGCGGCACGGTGTTCAGCGTGGCGGGCAACCGCGTCGGCCGCTACTCGGACCCCGAGGTGGCCAGCGCCGTCTACAAGGAAGGCGGAAAATGGACGGTGGAGGAATTCATCGCGACGGGGAACCGCACGATCTTCAGCGATTACAAGAGCCTCGCCGACAGATAGCGGCGGCGCGGGGAGGGGTCTCGAATGGGCAGATGGGAAAAGCATGTAATAACCACGAATATTTCCTCGAAGTCGCTCACGGACGCACAGCGTGAGGGGGAGAAGGGCCGTATCCTGCGCATGATGTGGATGGACGGCCGGGTCCTTCCCGGCGCGATGTATCTGGAGGCCTGTTGGATAGCGGGCCCCACGCCCCCGGACGGCGGCCCGCCTGAGCACATGCACAGCGAGGACGACGAATTCCTCGCGTTCATAGGCGGCGATCCGGAGCATCCGGACGATCTGAACGCGGAAGTCGAGTTTTTCATCGAGGACGAGCGCCTGCTTCTGACGGAGAGCTGCTTCGTTTTCGTCCCGAAGGGGGTGCGGCATTGCCCGCTTCGCTTCCTGCGGGTCGACCGGCCGGTGTTCCATTTCTCGGGCTATCCGGGCGGGGAGTATTCGAGGGAGCGGAAAGCGTGAAAATTGGAGGGTACTGATGAAGCCAAGAACAAAATACGCGCAGCTGGTGAAGAAATTCGAATTGCGGGACGGACCCGCAGGGCTTTACCCGAGCCCGCTGTTCTGGATGGAGGGCTCGAAGGACATGGAGGGCTTCGGGGCCGTCTACTCTTTCATGTACGTCAAGGAGCCGACGACCATGCATCCCGTCGAGGGTGCTATAATCCACCCGTATGACGAGCTGCTCGTCTTCGCGGGGATGGACACGCGGGACATCCTATCGTTCGACGCCGAGATATCCATCGAGCTGGGCGAGGAGCGGGAGATGCATGTCTTCACGGAGCCGACGGTGGTGCTGATACCGAAGGGGACCCCGCACGGTCCCGTCACGGTTAGGCGCGTCGGAACGCCGGCCATCGTGCACTACAGCATCGGCCTCGGCAGCGAGTACAGGGCGGAACGCGTCGACGCGGCGGCCGCGCCGTCGCGGGGGGGCAAGTACGGCGACTACGTCCGGAAGCTTGTCTCGAAGATGGAGTCGCGTCTCGCGGCGAATCCGGACCAAGCCGGATCGGGCATGGGCTACGAGCAGGTCATGGACGAGCGCGGCGTCCTGCGCCCTGCGGAACGCGGCATCGGTCCGGGCAACGGCGACCAGATCGTCTGGATGTACGGCGTGGACCTGATGGGCTTCGACGTCAACTTCACGTGGGGGATGTACAGCAGGCCCGGCAAGTGGCATGTGCGCGGGGAGGTCCACACGCACCCGGAGGAGGAGATACTCGTTCTCGTCGGCTTCGACCCGGACCGGCCGGATTACCTCGGCTGCGAGGTCGAGATGGGCATGGGCCCCGAGGTGGACCGCTACATACTGAACGTGCCGGGCCTCTACATAGCGCCGAAGGGCTTCCCGCATCTGCCGATGATCACGCGTTGGTGCGACGTGCCGGCCTATGGCTTCATGGTCGTGTGCCTGGACGGGAACCACGCGTCCCCGTGGGCGGAAGTCGATCTGGACGCGATGGAGGCCTCAGGCCAGTGGTAGGGTGTGCGGAAGCAGAAAGGATTTCAAAATGAGGCCCAAACTATACAAGCATCTGTTCAAGGAGCAGATTTGGCGGCGCGATCCCCACGGCGTCTTCGGCCATGAGGTCTTCTGGATGGAGGGGAGCAAGGACATGGAAGGCTTCGGCGGAAGCTACGCCTTCTCCTACGTCACGAAGGAGGGCCCGCTGCTGCCGCAGGCAGGCGCCATGCTCGTCCACCCCTACGACACCGTGCTCGCCTTCGTCGCGACGGACTACAGGGATATCCTGGAGCTCGGCGCGGAGGTGTCCCTTGAGATCGGGGAGGAACGCGAGACCTACACCTTCGCCCTGTCCCAGCTCGTTAACATCCCGAGGGGCGTGCCCTACGGCAACGTGCGCGTCGCGGACAAGACAAGGGACTTCGGCCTGCTCTGCGTCTACCTCGCGCCGGAATACAGGGCCAAGACCATCCCTGCGGGGGATATCAAGGCGCCCGTACCCGGCCGGAAATACGCGAAGAACGTCCGCGTGTTCGCGTGGGGCGTGGACGAAAAGGGAAAGGCACTGCACAGCGGGGGCGCCATCACCGAGAAGAAGGACGGCAGCGGCATGGGATATTCGCGCGTGGCGGACGAGCGCGGCGTGATGCACCCGCTCACCAACGCGGGTCCCGGCGGCATGGGCCCCGGAAACGCGGACAGCCTGGTCTGGGCCTTCGGCGACGAGATGCTCGGCTTCGAGCTGAACATGCTCTGGGGCCACTACACGCAGTGCGGCAAATGGCACCGGGGCGGGGAGCAGCATGTCCACCCGGCGGAGGAAATCCTCCTGATCTTCGGGCTAGACCCGAACGACCCGCTGCATGTCGGCGCGGAGGTCGAGGAAAGCATGGGCCCCGAGGACGAGCGCTACCACAGCAGCGTCCCCTGCGTCTGGATATGCCCGAAGGACTTCGAGCATCTGCCGCAGATCACGCGTTGGGTGGATCGCCCGTACGCGTTCTCGGCGATCAGTCTGGACCGCAACCACCTCTCGCCATGGATCGACGAGCACGGCAACCGCATCGAGCACAGCTGACACGAACATGGAAAGATCGGTGGGCGCGTCGGCGACGGGAAAGGGGAAGATATGACAAGAGAGGAATTTCTGGTCTACATGGATCACTTCAACAACAAGCGCTTCGATGAGATCGTCAAGTATTTCAGCCCGAACGCGCGCTTCCAGTACCACACGAATTTCACGAACGCGCCGCAGGAGGTCCGCGTGCGCTACGGCCCCGATGGATTCGTGAAGCACTACAAAGAGCTGAGCGCGCGCATCCGTGAGCAGCTCGAACTCGGGCTCCTTCTGTCCTCCGACGACGGCAAAAACCTATTCGTGGAGATATACACGGAATTCCACGCGCTCGAGGACACGGTGTTCACGGCGGGGCCGATGAAGAAGGGCGACGTGTTCTGCTGCACGAACTTCATACTGTACGATCTGGACGAAGACGGCAAATTCACTGAAGTGCGGATCGCGCACTGGCGGGTCGAGGATCCCGCGAAGGCAAGGCTGTAGAAAGGCGCGGGCATATGAAAAGAGAAGAATTCCAAGAATACATCGACTGTTTCAACAGGCGGGACTACGACGCGGCCGTCCGCTATTTCGCGGAGGACGTGGAACTACAGTACTTCACGCGGTTCGCGAACGAGCCGCAGGAATACAGGACTCGTTACGGGCCGGCGGGCTTCAGGGAGCACTATGCCGCCCTGCACGGGAAGATCGACGAGCAATTGGAGGTGAAGACATATCTGTCGGACGGCAGGAACATCTTCGTGAGCATCTACACGGAGTTCCGCGCGCTCATGGACGCGGATTTCACGGCGGGGCCGATGAAGAAGGGCGAGATCTTCGCCTGCACGAACTTCATAGTCTACGATCTCGATGGGCAGGGCAAATTCAAGAGGATCCGCGTCGCGCACTGGGCTGTCCACGAGCCGAAGCCGACTGAATCCGTTCTGCGGTAGCCGTGGTGGCTTGACGCGGTTTGTGGCGCCCGCAAGGGTGCAGTACAATGGAGGCAGCCATGAAAAAACATCGCATTCGACCAACTCTGATCCCGGCACTGGCGGCGGCGCTGATCGTCGTCCTCGCGGCATGCGGGGGCGGCGCGGCGCAGCAGGGCGAGGGCGGCGCGGTGGAGTCCGAAGCGGAGGAATCCGCAGCCGGGCAGATTAAGGTCGCGGAACTGGACACGGCGCCCAACGTGAAAAGCATCGAAAAATTCCGTGCGGCGTCGGCCAACATGCCGGACTTGCCGGAACCGACCATCGCCCCCGTCCCGGATGGCGTGGATCCGAACCGGAAATGGGAACTGACATTCAACGACCATCTCGGCTCGGACACCCAGCAGGGCTTGAACGAGCAACAGCTGTTCGAGCACATCAAGGCGCGCACGAACGGCCAGGTGGTCATAACGCCGCACTTCAACGCGACCCTGCTTGACACGGGCAACATATTCGCGGGCGTCGCCCAAGGGATTGCCGACATTAGCGTGTACAACGTCGACATGAATCCGGGCGCACAGGTCGCGCACGTCGTGTTCAATCTGCCGCAGACCATGGAAACGCCGAAGAACTACGACATGTCGCGCATTTACCGCAAGTTCGTGAACACGCACCCCGTCTTCGAGGAAGAGAACCTGGCAAAGGGCGTGACGTGGATATCCACGTACGCATGCCCCATAAACAGTTTCCACTCGACCGGCGGCGACATCCGCACCCCAGGCGACCTGAACGGACGGAAGGTCATCGCGAACGCGCGGCTCACGGAGTATCTGAAGGCGGGCGGCGCCTCCGGGCTTGTCATGGGGCCGGGCGAGTGGTACACCTCTCTCCAGAAGGGCGTGGCGAACACACAGATCGGGCATTGGGCCGTCATAGACGACATGAAGCTGCTCGAACTCTATAAGAGCAACACCATGCTCGGCAGCGAGTACGGCGGCGTCAGCGTGCTGCTGCAGGGCTGGATCGTCAACGCCGAGGTCTGGGACAGCATACCGGAAGCGTACCGCGCGGTGATCGTCGAGGAATTCGACTGGGCCGGCGACGCCGCGTCGATCTACAACGACGACTTCTACCCGATCATGGTCAAGCAGGCCGAGGACGCGGGCCAGAACGTCATCATGCTGACAGGCGACGAGCTCGACCCGTTCTACGAACTTTCGAGGGCGGCCGCCGAGGCTTGGTACGACGAGGCCAAGGCGAACGGCTTCGCGGACGGCGCCTCGCTGCATGAGGAGTTGTCCAAGGCGATCGCCGACAGGGACATGTAGCCCGATATAAAAGCACAGCAAAAGCCCATATCTGAAGATGACTATTCAATTAGAGCATGGCCAACGGGTCGGTGGGCGGTATCACTCTCCGAGCGGGTCGCTGACGCTCGTGCGGGCGCTTCATTCGCGCCAATTGCATATGACGAGGCGGAGCAAATCGCGCTCCGCCTTTTTTCTCGCCCGAAAACAAAATTTCTCTTGACAGACCCTCCTGGATGGATGTGTGATTTCAGGGGATATATCCTTCGGGAAAGCCGGCGATGATTGAAACAGACCTCAAACCCCCACCAGAGGTGGGGAGAATCGTGTAAGGCGTACCGTTGCCCGAAGCAACAAAAATCCTCCCATGATATAATGATATCGGTTTCGCAAGCCGTATCAAAAAATCACAGGAGGGATGTCCGATGGACAAGTCAAGTTTATCACATACCGCCTACATTTGCACCTACCACATAGTCTTTATTCCAAAATACAGGAGGAAGATTATGTACGGCAAGGTAAAGAAGGATGTGGTGGAAATAATCAAAAAGCTTTGCGCGATGAAAAGCGTGGAATTAATGGAGGGCGCAGTATGCAAGGACCATGTTCACATGTACGCAAGCATACCGCCAAAACTTAGGATATCGGAATTTATGGGATATCTGAAATGCAAGAGCGCACTGATGCTGTTCGACAGACATCCGGAATTCGGGACAAAGTGGGGAACAAGACAATTTTGGGCAAGAGGCTATTTTGTTGCAACCGTAGGAAATGTAAATGAAGACACCATAACAGAATATATCCGTCAGCAAGAAGAAAACGATAAGCTGACGGATGAAAGGTAATCGGCCCCTTTAGGGGCAACCGGCAAAGGTGTTGGCTTGCGAAACCCGCCTTTAGGCGGTGCAGGCAATATGCCCCGGAGGGGCTGACGGCAAACCACCGCTTGAAGCGGTGGTTGGTGACTT
>JAISXZ010000140.1 GCA_031270275.1 Eubacteriales Family XIII. Incertae Sedis bacterium
TTTGGCGGCTTGCGAGGCGCAAAACGCAGGCGAACCCGTAGGTTCGGCGAGGCTTTGCAACGAAGCAAGACGTCAAAATAGCCGCCAAGACGCGCAATGTTTAGTCGGTGGAGCAATATGGCCGCCGCTCATCTGCCTGCAGTCGAAACCGCCGGGCGGTCCGGCAGGGGCCGCAGATACATGCGCAGCTTCGACATCAGCTCCCCGAGATCAAGGGGCTTGCCCACATGGTCGTCCATGCCGGCCTCAAGGCATTTCTCGATGTCCTCGCGGAACACGTTGGCCGTCATGGCGACTATCGGCACCGTCTTTGCGCGGGGCGCGCCGAGCGCGCGTATGCGCCGCGTGGCCTCGTAGCCGTCCATTTCCGGCATCTGCACGTCCATGAACACCATGTCGTAGCGTTCGGGGGCGGCGCTGAACATCCTGACCGCCTCCGCGCCGTTCTCGGCGCAGTCTATCGCCAGCGACGTCGGCTCCATAAGCGCAAGCACGATTTCCCTGTTTATCTCGACGTCCTCCGCCAGCAGCACCCTGAATGCCGAAAAATCGTCCGCTGCGTCTTCGGGCGCCGCCTCGCCCGAAGGGCCGCCCCCCGCCTGCCCGCCCGGGCGGTCCGGCGCGGGCTGCGCGGAAGGGGGCTCGGCTGCGGGCTCGGCTGCGGCCGGGCATTCGGCGCGGATGGTGAATGCGAAGGTGGAGCCCTTGCCAGGCTCCGACTCCGCCCATATCCTGCCGCCCATCATCTCGACGATCTGCCTGCATATGGCGAGACCGAGGCCCGTGCCCCCGAACTTGCGCGATATGCCGCTGTCGGCCTGCTCGAACGAGGTGAACAGCCGCGACATCTGCTCGTCGCTTATGCCTATCCCTGTGTCCGTCACCTCGACCTGGATGAGGCAGGCCCCGGCCTGCCGATCCCGCAGGCGCACGCGAAGCCCTATCACGCCGTCCTCGGGCGTGAACTTCACCGCGTTGGAAAGAAGGTTCGTTATGACCTGCGACAGGCGCTGGTCGTCCCCCACAAGCGTGTCGGGGATGCCGCTGTCCACATGGAGCATGAAATTCTGGCGCTTCTCGCCTATGCGGAAGTTTACCACGTCCACCGCCCTGCGCAGCATCTTTTCAAAGCTGAATTCCGCGAACGAAAGCTCGAACTTGTTCGCCTCTATCTTTGACATGTCGAGTATGTCGTTGATCACGCCGAGAAGATGCGTAGAGGCGTCGCCTATCTTGTCCAGGCAGTACTCCTTCTTTTCGGGGTCGCCCGAGGCCTTTGCGATCGCGGTCATGCCTATTATGGCGTTCATGGGCGTGCGTATCTCATGGCTCATGTTCGACAGGAACTGGCTTTTGGCCTGGCTCGCCTCCTCGGCGATCTCCTTCAGCTCCGCAAGATGGATGTTCTGCTCGTTCATCCTGCGGAAGGGCTCCGCTATGACCTTGCCGGCCAAAAAGGCGGCTATCACGCCGAGGGCCAGGAACACCGCTGCGGAAATGGCCAGCGCGTAGTTTATGCGCGACAGGGGGCTTTCCTCGATGGGCGCGTCCGCGCAGAGCATCCAGCCGTCCGAGCCCCCGACGGGCGTGTACGCGCAGACCCGGCTGATGCCGAGGTATTCGTAGATGCCGACCCCCGCGTCGCCCTCGATCACCCCGCTGAAGAAGGCGGACATATCCCTAGCCTCGCGTCCGGCATTCTGGCCGGCATCCTGGCCGGCCCCCACCTCCGCAAAATTGCGCCTTTCGGCGACCAGGCCCGCGTCCTTGCCCGCTATGACGGCCCCGCTCCCGTCAAGTATGAAGATATTGCCGGAATCCCAGATCCTGAACTCGGATATCACGCCGCTCAGGAAATCCCCCGGCAGCGCGGCGACCAGGACCCTGGATCCCATGGGCACGCAGACCCTCACGACAAGGCGGCCCTCCGCGTCGAAATCGGTGGTCGTTACGACCCTTTCGCCTATGACCGCCCTGCGCACGTACGGGCCTTCGATGAAGCTGTCCGTCAGCCCCGATTCGCCGTAATAGGCGGACACCCCGGCGCCGTCCAGGATCGACAGCGACAGATAGCCGCGCCTCTGCGCCTGTTCCTTAAGCACGGCCGGAAGCTGCTGCCCGTCCGCGCCGCCGGCCGCGTCGCTCAGCGCCGCCGCGAGCGCGGCGGCCGCGACCATGTCGGCCTCCGTCTTCAGCAGCCGCAGATCCGTGGCGAACAGCTTCACGGCTATCCTGCCGACGACGCTCATGTCGCCCTCTATGGTCTCCACCATATGCAGCTGGCTGAAATACATGCCCACGCACATGCTTGAGGCACTTATGGCCGCCACAATCAGGGTTATGATCAGGATCACCTTTTTTCTGATAGACGTAACGGCACCTCCCGCACAGGGCTGGGCAAGGGGCAAAAATACTGTCCGTATTTACAATTATACAGATTTTTTTCCAATGAGACAAGGGGAAATAGGCTGGTTGGCAAAGTGTTTTTGCCTAGGGGTTACTATTCAGGGGCAGTCAGTCCGCGAGGGCGGGAAAGGGGACCGCGCCCCCGCTGACTTGGAGCAAAACGGCTGTATTTCCCGATTTTGCGAACAAAGACTTTGGTGGGCTTGGCTCACTGTTTGAGCGAAG
>JAISXZ010000142.1 GCA_031270275.1 Eubacteriales Family XIII. Incertae Sedis bacterium
CTTCGCTCAAACAGTGAGCCAAGCCCACCAAAGTCTTTGTTCGCAAAATCGGGAAATACAGCCGTTTTGCTCCAAGTCAGCGGGGGCGCGGTCCCCTTTCCCGCCCTCGCGGACTGACTACCCCTGAATAGCAACTGTTTTTGAATAAGACACTACACTAACACTTGCGCACGCGCATCTCCGCGCAGCAGGCCTCCACTACGCCGACGAACTGCTGGGCGCAGGGGTTCTTGTCCTTTTTCCAGGCGCAGACCAGCTTGAAGTAGTTCTCGTAGCCGAGTATGTTTATGAACCTGACGTTTTCGGTGGCCATGTGGGCCATGTGCTTCGCTAGTATGGATATGCCCATGTTGCATTCGACCATCATCAGCAGGTTGTTGAGCGTGTTCGACTCCATGGCGATCTTGGGCAGGAAGTCCTGCTCGAGGCAGATGGCCGTCACCATGTTGCTGTCGCGCACGGACACCTTCGGGTCCATTATGATGAAGGGCTCGTTTTTCAGGTCGTACAGCTCTACGCACTCGCGCTCCGCGAGGGGGTGCCGGCTGTTCACCACGATGCACATGTCGTCGGCTATCAGGTATTTCTTTTCAAGGCCCACGGCGTCGTCCAGCTCGCGGTCGGGCAGTATCGCCACGTCGAACTTGTCGGCGTAGAGCGCGTCCTGCAGCGTGGTGTACGTGTAGTCGAGAAGGTTCAGCGATATGCCGGGGTACTCATGCCGGAACCTGTTCACTATGCTCGGCAGCAGCCGCACCATGGCCGTGCCGAGGAAGCCCACGTCCACGATGCCGTAAAAACCCTCGTATGCCTCCCTCGTCTTCGAGATCGCGCTGCCGAAGCGGCTCAGCAGGCTGTCCATCTCGGCGCAGAACACCTCGCCCGCCCGCGTAAGCCTTACGCCGCGCTTGCTGCGGATGAGAAGCTGCACGCCTATCTCCTGCTCGAGGGCCACTATGGTCTTGCTCAGGTGCGGCTGCGTTAGGTGAAGCAGCTTCGACGCCTTCGTGTAGTTCAGGGTGCGGGCCAGTGTCAGGAAGTATTCAAGCTGGTTGATGGTCATTCATATCTCCCTGCCGAACAGGCGCATCCCGATTGATTTGTTATAACTGTAATGAAAAAGAGGCATTTTACAAAGCGACGCTTCCATGATAATATGATTATAAACCATGCGCCCGCGATTGTCACGGGTTTTCGCAATATTTCTTGCTGCGCCCTATTCCCCGTCACATTCTCCAAAGAACAGCCGATCAAAGGCCTCGCCCGGATCCGATCCGGGCGGCTGGCACGCAGATGTGCCTGGGCGTCCGGCCAGGCATGAACAGGAGGTTGACATGCAGATACGCAAGGTAACGGTTTTGGGCGCGGGCCTCATGGGCAACGGCCTCGCGCAGGTGTTTGCGAAAAATGAGGGCATAAAGGTCGTCGTCAGGTCAAGGAAGGTGCGCGACGAGCCCTACGCGCCCATCGAAAAGAATCTGGACCTTCTGGTCGGGAAGAAAGCCATAAGCGAAGATGAGAAGGAAGGCATACTGGGCCGGATATCGTTTACCGACGATATGCAGGCCGCCGTCGGGGACGCGGACTTCATAATCGAGTGCTTCCCCGAGATACTCGAGACGAAGCAGGACCTGTTCAGGGACCTGGAGCCGCTCTGCAGGCAGGACGCGATACTCGCGACGAACACCTCCGTAATGAGCATAACCGAGATAGCCGCGAAGTGCTCGAACAGGGGCAGGGTCGTCGGCACGCATTTCTGGAACCCCCCCTATCTCATCCCCCTCGTCGAGGTCGTCAAGGCCGAGGATACGGACGAGGCCGTCATGGACGCGACCATGGATCTCATGCGCGCCGTCGGCAAGAAGCCGGTGCGCTGCCAGAAGGACGTGCCCGGCTTCATCGCGAACAGGCTGCAGCACGCCATATGGAGGGAGGCCCTTTCGATAGTCGAGAAGGGCATAGCGGATCCCGCCACCGTGGACGAGGCCCTGCGGTACGGCCCCGGCCTAAGATGGCCCATACTCGGCATCCTGGAGAACGCGGACATGGTGGGGCTCGATCTCTCCCTGAACATACAGTCCTACATAGTCAAATACCTGGAGGACTCGCATGAGCCGTCGAAGCTGCTCAGGGAGCTCGTCGAGAAGGGCGACCTCGGCTTCAAGACGGGGAAGGGCTACCAGAGCTGGACGCCCGAGCAGATAGAGGCGTCGAACAGGCGGCTTAGGGAGTATCTTATAGAGGTGACCAAGGACATAAAGTAGGTTACTGCTCCCCCGCCACGCCATTTTTGCCCATCTCGGAACCTGGCTGCGGTTATTGGCTTCCTCACGTACCCCCTTGTACGCTCCGGGAGCCAAAACCGCCCCCAGAACCCGATCTGGACAAAACTAGCGCGGCGTGTGAGCAGTTTCGATTGGAGCAGGCGATTAATGTGCCCGTTGGTTGATGATTAAGGAGGAGAACATGATCAAGAGGACGATCCAGGACCTTAAGCCCTACGAGGCGCCGGGGCACTTCGGCATGACGGCCATGCGCATCCACGGCAAGGAGGAGACCGGGGCCGAGAAATTCTGGATAGGGCTGTCCACCTTCCTTCCGGGGGGCGGCGCCGAGTACGCCTACGAGGACAACCCTCTGGAGAAGGTCTACTATGTGCTCGAGGGCGAGATGTCTGTGAAGGACAAGGCCGGCAAGGAGTACGTCGTGCACGCGAACGAGGCCATATCGTTCAAGCCGAACGAGGGCAGGCACCTGGTCAACAGCAGCAACAAGCCGGCGGTCATGCTGGTCATAATCAACTATCCCGACGCGAAGTAGTTTTTTATTGCTCCACCGACTAAACATTGCGCGTCTTGGCGGCTATTTTGACGCCTTGCTTCGTTGCAAAGCCTCGCCGAACCTACGGGTTCGCCTGCGTTTTGCGCCTCGCAGGCCGCCAAACTGTCTCGCCAATTCAGCGCAACATTCAATCGGCGGAGCAATAGCGGCCGGGAAGCAGGTGTGTGCCCGCGGCCGACCGGCGATGGCGGGGCAGGACGCGGCAGGACGGACTTCGCCTCTGTGTCGGCCTTATGATAGGGTTGCACGTTTTTGTCATTGCCCGCAACGATGAAAGGAGAGATTCAATGAAAGTCAGGGACTACGACACAAGCACCATCAAGGGCCTGTTCGGGCTGGAGGGCAAGACCGCCTTGATAACGGGCGGCAGCGGCTCGCTGGGCTTTGCGATGGCCAAGGGCCTCGCGGCCTACGGCGCGAACATCGTGCTGACGGGAAGGACGCAGAAGACGCTCGACGACGCCATAGGCAAGTTGGGCGAGTTCGGGGTCAAGACGCTCGCGGTCTCGGGCGACAGCCTGAAGGAAGCTGACTGCGAGAGGGTCGTCAAGGAGACGGTCAGCGCGCTGGGCAGCGTGGACATACTCATCACGGCGGCCGGCCTGGCCAGGCGCTTCCCTGCCGAGGAGTTCCCGGCGGAGAAATTCGACGAGGTCATCGACACGAACATAAAGGGCGTCTTCCTCATCAACAAGGCTGTGGGCCAGCAGATGATCAAGCAGGGCGGCGGCAAGGTCATAAACGTCTCGTCCGTCCGCGCCAACAACGGGCATCCCCTGGGCTACGCCGCCTACGCGTCGAGCAAGGGCGCCATCAACGCGCTGACGCGCCAGCTTTCGTCGGAGTGGGCCAAGTACAGCATAAACGTCAACGCCATAGCCCCCACCGTCGTGGTAACGCCGCTGACGAAGGAGGTGTTCGACGACCCGGAAAAGAGCAAGATATTCACGGATCGCATCCCCTTCGGGCGGGCTGCGGTGGCCGAGGAGCTGATAGGCACGACCGTCTATCTCGCCTCGCCTGCGTCGGACTTCATTACGGGACAGATCATATACATAGACGGCGGCTGCGTCGCCGGCTGAGTGCGGCGGGGGCCATCCCTTCGCTTAGGGATGTTTGTTCGGAGGCATGTCGGGCTGGGGCCGCAGGCGGGCGGGGGGCCGTCCCTTCGCTTCCGTCGCGGATCGGGCGTTTCCTGCGATTCCGCTCGCGGACTTTGGGAACTTGCGCAAACTCGCTTCGCTCGGACAGTGCGCCAAGTTCGCCAAAGTCCCTGCTCGCGGAATCGGGAAACGCAGCCGATTCGCTCCAAGTCAGCTGCGGCACGGCCCCCCGCCCGCCTGCGGCTTTGCACCGGCGCTGGACAGCACCGCCCGGCGGGCGCTGGGGTTTTTGACCTGATCGGCGATGTTCACTTGAGGAGTGATTTGTGGAGGAGTGTTAAGCATGGGCAAGAAAATATTCGTGGATCTGTCCCACCCCTTTAGCGCGGATACACCCCGCTGGCCCTATTTCGTCAAGCCCGTCATCGACAACATGCACAGCCTGGCGAAGGGCGGCGTCCTGACACAGAGGATCGACTGCGTGCAGCACACCGGCACGCACGCGGACGCGCCCAGGCACGTAATGGAGATCGAGTTCGACGGCAGGCGGGCCCGCTACACGCACGAGATGCCCGTGGACGCCTATACGGGCGACGCGGTCTGCCTGGACATCCAGGTCGGCCGCTGGGAGCTGATCCTGCCGGAGCACCTTGAGGACGCCTGCAAGCGCGCCGGCGTGGCCCTTTCGGAGCTCGAGGGCATGGTGCTCTGCCTGAACACCGGCATGCACCGCAAGTTCGACGACAGCAAGGAGTATTACCACTATTCCTGCGGCACCGGCGTCGAGGCGGGCAAGTGGTTTGTCAAGCACAAGGTCAAGTGCGTCGCCATGGACATGCAGGCGCTGGATCACCCGCTGCACACGGCCATGGGCAACAACGGCATGACGCGCCTCAACCTGATCGGCGCCTCCGGCAGGCCCATCACCGAGGAATACGCCGAGCAGTTCGGGGACGAGGCCTACGCCGAGTTCGACAAGGAGCTGTTCATCAAGGCATTCGGCCAGGAAGCCTACGACAAGAAGTACGGCGACCTGGAGGCCATAGGCTGCTGGGGCACCTGGGAGCCCTGCCACAAGCAGATGCTGGGCCACGGCATAGTGGGCGTCGAGAACCTCGGCGGCGACCTGGACAAGGTCAAGGGCAAGCGTTTCAGGTTCTACTGCTTCCCGATCCGCTGGTATCTGGGCGACGGCGCGATGGTGCGCTGCGTGGCCGAGATCGACGAGGACGACGTGAACGACGTGCCCGAGAGGACATACACCTACGCCGGCTGCATCTAGCCGCCATGGGGCGGGGACAGGCAACAAAAATGTTTATCTGAAATAGATACGTGGAAAAAATACATATGCGCCGCGATCATAGCCCCGCTGACGCTTGGCCTGATCGCGGCGGCATATGCGGGCCCTAAAGTAACGGGAGAATTATATGAGCGATTTGAGCAGGAAAACGATCATAACCGTCGCCACGACGGGCGCGTGGCCCAAGAAGACGGACACGCCGCACATACCTATCACGCCCGAGGAGATATCCGAGGAGGTCTATGCCTGCTGGAAGGCGGGCGCGGCGGTAGCCCACATCCATGTGAGGGACGAGAACGGCAACGCGGCCATGGACTTCGGCAATTTCAAGAAGACCGTCGAGCTTATCCGCGCCAAGAAGGACTGCGACATCATCCTGAACCTGACCACCTCGGGCGGCATCGGCCTCAGCGAGGATGACAGGATAAGGCCGTTTTACGAGCTTAAGCCGGAGATGGCGTCCTACGACAGCGGAAGCATGAACTGGCAGCACAACTCGGTCTTCGAGAACAACCCCGCCTTCCTCGAAAAGCTTGCGATAAAGATGAAGGAGGTGGGAGTCAAGCCGGAGATCGAGATATTCGACGTCGGCATGATATACGAGGCCCTGTACTACGTGAAGAAGGGCGCGCTCAAGCCGCCGCTCCACTTCCAGTTCTGCCTGGGGGCCGCGGGCGGCATGCCCGCCACGGTCGATAACCTCGTCTTCCTGAAGAACCTCATACCCGAGGGCTCCACCTGGAGCACCTTCGGCGTCGGGGGCGGGGCGCAGCCCATACTGTTCGCGGGCCTCGCGCTCGGCGGCAACGTGCGCATAGGCATGGAGGACAACATATTCTATCTTAAGGGGCAGCTCGCGACGAGCAACGTGCAGTTTGTGGAAAGGGCCAAGAGGGTGATTCAGGAGTTCGGCAAGGAGGCCGCGACGCCTGACGAGGCAAGAGAGATACTGGGGTTGAAAAAATGAAGATCACAAGCGCGGACAAGGCGATTGAGTCCCTGAAGGACGGCATGACCATAATGGTCGGCGGCTTTATGTCGAACGGCACGCCGGAGATACTTATGGACGCCATAGTCAAGAAGGGGGTCAGGGACCTGACCGTCATAGGGAATGACGGGGGGATACCGAACACGGGCATAGGCAAGCTGGTGGCTGCCGGCCTGGTCAAGAAGATGATAGCCTCGCATATAGGGCTGAACCCGCTCGTGGGCCAGCTCATGAACGAGGGCCGGATGGAGGTTACGCTGGTGCCCCAGGGCACGCTGGCCGAGCGCATACGCGCCGGCGGCGCGGGCCTTGGCGGCGTGCTCACGCCTACGGGCCTCGGCACCGAGGTTGCCAAGGGCAAGGAAATAATCAATATAGACGGAAACGACTTCCTGCTTGAGAAGCCCCTGCGCGCGGACATAGCCTTCGTCCGCGCCTCGGTCGCCGACAGGCTGGGCAACATCATGTACAAGGGCACGACGCGGAACTTCAATTCCCTCATAGCTTTCGCGGCGGATCTCGTCATCGCGGCGGCCGAGCAGGTCGTCGACGTAGGCGGGATAGCGCCGGAAAGCGTCGCGACGCCGGGCATACTGATCGATTATCTTGTGGAAGGAGAAGCGTAATGACAGAGAAGGAAATAATCGCCCGCAGGGTCGCGCAGGAACTTCGCGACGGGGATGTTGTCAATCTCGGCATTGGGCTCCCGACCATGGTGGCGGACTATATCCCGGAGGGCGTGCGCATAGTGCTCCAGTCCGAGAACGGGATGCTCGGCATGGGCAGGCTCGCGACCGACGATAACCTCGACAAGGACATCGTGAACGCCGGCGGCGTCCCCGTGACGGCGGAGCCGGGCGCGGTCTTCTTCGACAGCGCGTTCTCGTTCTCGATAATCCGCGGCGGCCATGTCGATCTGACCGTGCTGGGCGCGCTGGAAGTCGATGAGACCGGCAGCCTCGCCAGCCATATAATACCGGGCAAGATGGTGCCGGGCATGGGCGGCGCGATGGATCTCGTCACCGGCTCGCGCAAGGTCATAATAGCCACGACGCATACGGCCAAGGGCAACGCGCCCAAGATACTAAAGCGCATAACGCTGCCCGCCACCGCCGTAGGCAAGGTGAACATGATAGTAACCGAGCTGGCGGTGATAGACGTGACCGACAAGGGCCTGCTGCTCAAGGAGATCGCCGAGGGGAAGACGGTCGAGGACGTGCAGGCGCTGACCGAGGCCACCCTGCTTGTCGCCCCCGATCTGAAGACCTTCTGACAAGGCGCGGACGCGAATATTGCCCCGGCGCCCCTTGTGCCGGGGCAATGCTGTCTCTCCGACAAAAACTTAAACCGAAGCGGCCCATGCGCCGCGCCGCCTTTGTCCGGGCCGGGCCAAGAGATTCCGGAATGGGCAGGATCGGCGCGGCGCCTGGGCAGTGACACAAAGGGTGCGCGGCGTGATAGACTCCTTTGGCAGGACCATAGACTATCTGCGGATATCCGTGACCGACAGATGCAATCTGCGCTGCGTCTACTGCATGCCCGACGGCTTTGAGGACATAGGGCACGACCGCGTGCTGAGCTTTGAGCAGATAGAGCGCGTGGTCCGCGCCGCCGTCGTCCTCGGGTTTCGGAAATTCCGGCTGACCGGCGGGGAGCCCCTGGTCCGCAGGGGCGTCGTGCGCCTCGTCGAGATGCTCGCGGCGATCCCCGGCGTGGACGAGCTGAACATGACCAGCAACGGGACCCTGCTTGAAGGCATGGCGGCGCAGCTGAAAAAAGCCGGCCTCACCCGCGTGAACATAAGCCTGGACACGCTCCGCGCGGACAGGTTCAGGGAGATAACGCGGGGCGGGGACATCGAGGCGGCGAAGCGCGGCATAGCCGCGGCGGAGGCCGCCGGGCTTTCGCCCGTAAGGCTGAACGTGGTGGCCATGCGCGGCTTCAACGACGACGAGATCCTGGATTTCGCCGCCATGACCAAGGAAAAGCCCTACGATATAAGGTTCATCGAGCTGATGCCCATAGGGAAGACGGGGCGAAGCGGCTTTATGCCGGCCCACGAGATCAGGGCCGTGCTGAAGGGCTGCGAGCCGCTGGACGACAGGCGGGGCGTCGCCGAGTACATAGCCTACCCCGGCGCACCGGGTCGCATCGGCCTGATAAGCCCGATAAGCGCCCATTTCTGCGGCGGCTGCAACAAGATACGGCTGACCTCCGACGGCAGGATCAAGACCTGCCTGCATTCCAACAGCGAGGAGGACATGCTTCCGGCCCTGCGGGATCGCAGCGACGAGGCCCTGCGGCGCGCGCTGGGCGAGATAATCCTCCGCAAGGAGGAAAGGCATTTCATCGCGGACGGGATGGCGCCTATAGAGCGGGGCATGTACAGGATAGGGGGATGACAGCGCATGAGATATGGGCTCGGCGACGATGTGCGGGGGAGGCACCTCTGGTTCTATGGCGTGCAGCACCTCGTTTTTTTTGTGGCGGGGACCACGATCATGCCGATAGCCGTCGGCTCGCACCTCGGGATGGGCCAGGCCGAGATAGCCGCCATGCTGCAGCGATCCTTCCTGATATTCGGCGTGACCACCCTGCTCCAGGTCAGGCTGGGGCACCGATACCCCATCATAGACGGGCCGGCGGGGCTGTGGACCAGCATGCTCATCATAATGGCGGCATCGGCCGCAGAGGCGGGCAGGCCGCTGGCGGAGCTTCGGTCGGATCTCGAGCTGGGCATCATTGCGGCCGGCGCGGCGATAATGCTGGTGGTCGCCCTCGGCCTGCTTAAATGGGTTTTGAAGCTGTTTACCCCCCTGGTCAACGGCGTAATAATAACGACCATGGTGCTGCAGATGAGCATCACCCTGGTCAGGGGCGTCGTCGGCATAGGCGGCGGGAGCGACGCCGCCGACGGCAGGAGCATGCTCATCTTTTTCGTGACCACGGCGGCCATACTGTTCGTGACCGTGTACATGAAGGGATTTTTGCAGAGCATAGCCACGCTGATAGGCGTCGCGCTCGGATGGCTGGCCGCCGCCGCTGCCGGGCTTTGGTCCGCGCCGGCCCTGCAGGGCGGGATATTCAGCCTGCCCGAGCCCCTGGCCTGGGGGATGCCGACGCTCAACCCCGGCATAACGGCGAGCTGCGTCATCGGCGAGCTGCTCCTCATGTCCATGACCTTCGCGAGCATAAACAGCATGAGCGCGGCGCTCGGGGAGGTCGCGGACGAGAGGAAAAAGGGCCGCTCCCTGCTGCTTCAGGGCTTTGCGACCGTGCTTTCGGGGGTGTTTCCGGCGGTGCCTCCCATGCCCTACATATCCTCGACCGGCGTCGTGCTGATGACGGGCGTCGCCGCGAGGAAGCCCTTTGTCCTCGCCTGCGCCATGCTGATAGCGTTCGGCGCCATATCGCCCGTGTCGCTGCTGCTGGCCTCGATGCCGGCCCTGGTGGCCTATTCGACCACGATAGTGATCTTCGCGCTCATATTCGGGCAGGGCATACTGGAATTCAAGAAATGCGCCATGGACAGCCGCGACAGCTACGCCATGGGCATATCTATGATACTGGGCGTGGGGGCCATGTTCCTGCCCTCGGGCGCGTTCTCGGCCCTGCCGCAGAGCCTCGAGCTCATCCTGTCGAACGGGCTGGTGGTCGGGACCCTGGCCGCCATCCTGCTCGAACGGGCCCTGCGGGCCGGGCGGGACTGATCAAAGGCAGGCGGGCGGGGCGGCGGGGATGCCCCCCGCCCCCCCCCCCCC
>JAISXZ010000162.1 GCA_031270275.1 Eubacteriales Family XIII. Incertae Sedis bacterium
GTAGATCGGGTCGGGGAGTATCTCTCTCTTTGGGGTGTTTCCTTTTCTTGGCACGTCGCTTCCCTTTCTTGTCGCCGCCCGGCGCCCACGCCGGCGGCCTCGATTGAAGTGGGCGGACAAACGCCCTTTCTTTCAACGAACAAGCGATAAACAAGCTGTTTATCGGTACTCGGCAAAGCCTTGCCCGCCCTGCCGCGGCGCCTTGTGATCGTATATATCACGGCACGCTCGGAGCGGCCCCGCGCACGCTGCGGGGAGCCGCCGCCGGTACCAGGCTATTTCGCTTTTTTCGGCCTCTTGGCGCCGTACTTGGAGCGGGCCTGGCCCCTTCCGGACACGCCGGAGGTGTCGAGCACGCCCCTGACGATGTGGTAGCGCACGCCGGGGAGGTCCTTGACCCTGCCGCCCCTTATGAGGACGACGCTGTGCTCCTGAAGGTTGTGGCCGATGCCGGGTATGTAGGCTATGACCTCGATACCGTTCGAGAGGCGGACGCGCGCGACCTTCCTGAGAGCGGAATTCGGCTTCTTGGGCGTGACCGTCTTGACGGAGGTGCATACCCCGCGTTTCTGCGGCGATGCCTGGTTGGTCGGCTTCCTTTTCAGGGTGTTCAGCCCCTTCAGCAGCGCGGGCGCGGTCGATTTCTTCGTCGCGCTTGCCCTGCCTTCCCTCACCAGCTGGTTGATTGTCGGCATTCGTATATCTCCTTTCTCGGCCCGCGCGCGCCGTCCGGCGCAGGCGGCCTGATAATCGCCCGGCCCGCGAAAGCGCGGGCCGAAGCTTATTCTATCACAAACCCCTGTGCCTTTGCAAGGGGTACTGCTTCATTGATCCAGCTCCACTATCCCGATTCCCGGCATGACCTCGTCGGGCACCTCTATCATGTTGGCGAGCTCCGCCATCTCCTTGTCCATTGCATCGTCGTCGTCATCGTCGTCCAGGGCGACGACGGAGAAGGATTCCATGTACTCCGTGTTGACGCCGTAGTCCACGCCGACGTTCTTGTAGCGCTTCATGCCTGTGCCGGCCGGTATCAGCTTGCCTATTATCACGTTTTCCTTCAGGCCGAGCAGCTTGTCCGTCTTGCCCTTTATGGCGGCGTCGGTCAGCACCCTGGTCGTCTCCTGGAAGGACGCGGCCGACAGGAAGGAGTTCGTCGCCAGCGAAGCCTTGGTTATGCCGAGGAGCACGCGCTTGCCCGCCGCAAGCTCGCCGCCCTCGGGCGCCGCCGCATTCGCCTCGTCTATCTCCGCCTTGCTGTAGAGGCCGCCGGGCAGCAGATAGGTGTCGCCGACCTCGTCGATCTTGTACTTGGACAGCATCTGGCTGACTATGACCTCCACATGCTTGTCGTTGATGTCAACGCCCTGCATCTTGTAGACCCGCTGGACTTCCTTCAGGAGATACTGGTAGACGCCCTCGACGCCCTTCAGCCTCAGTATGTCGTGCGGGTTCATGGGCCCCAGCGTGATCTGGTCGCCCGCAAGCATGTAGTCGCCTTCCCTGACCGTGAGCCTGGCGCCATAGGGTATCACGTAGACCCTTTCCTCGTCGCCCCTGATCCTGATCTCGGTCTTGTTGTCCTTCCTTGGCGTTATGGACACCACGGTGCCGGCCGACTCGCATATCTCGGCCGTGCTCTTGGGCTTTCTGGCCTCGAAAAGCTCCTCGACCCTGGGCAGGCCGTGGGTGATGTCGCCGCCCGCCACGCCGCCGGTATGGAAGGTCCTCATCGTCAGCTGCGTGCCCGGCTCGCCTATGGACTGGGCGGCCGTTATGCCCACCGCCTCGCCGATGTTGACGCCCTCGCCGGTCGCTAGGTTGCGCCCGTAGCACTTGGCGCAGATCCCTGTCTCGCTGTGGCAGGTCATCACGGAGCGTATCGCGACGGCCTCGATGCCGGCGGCCTCTATCGCGTCCGCGGCGGATTCCGATATCTCGTCGTTCTGCTCCACGATGATCTCGCCCGTGGAGGGGTGCGCTATGTCCGCCAGCGAGGTCCTGCCCACTATCCTGTGCTTAAGCGGCTCGATTATCTCCTTGCCGCTCGTGAACGCCTTGACCTCTATGCCCTCGTAGGTCCCGCAGTCGTACTCGCGGACTATGACGTTGTGCGAGACGTCCACGAGCCTCCTTGTCAGGTAGCCCGACTCGGCCGTCCTCAGCGCGGTGTCCGCAAGGCCCTTTCTCGCGCCGTTCGTGGAGATAAAGTATTCCAGCACGGAAAGCCCTTCCCTGAAATTGGCCTTTATAGGGATCTCTATCGTCTTTCCCGAGGCGTTCGCCATAAGGCCGCGCATGCCGCCTATCTGCCTTATCTGGTTCTTGCTGCCCCTCGCGCCCGAATGCGCCATTATGTACAGGTTGTTCAGGGTCCCGAGCGACTTCATCAGCGCGTCTGCCACGTCCTCCGTGGCCTTGTTCCAGGTGCTGCAGGCCTTCTCGTAGCGCTCGGCGTCGGACATAAGCCCATTCCTGTACGCCGTCTCGTACTGTGCCACCCGCTTTTCGGCCTCGCCGACTATGCTCTCCTTCTCCTTGGGTATCTCCATGTCGGACACGCTGATGGTTATGGCCGCAACCGTGGAGTAATGGAAGCCCACATCCTTGATGTAGTCCAGCATTATGGCCGTCTCCGTGTTGCCGTGCAGCCTGTAGCAGCGGTCTATTATCTGGCCCAGCCGCTTCTTGTCGCAGAGGAAGTCCACTTCAAGGGAGTAGGGATCGCGGCCGCGATCGACAAAGCCGAGGTCCTGCGGTATCTGCTCGTTGAATATGAACCTGCCGACGGTGGACTCTATGAGCTTGCCCCTCTTGTCGTGCCTGCCGGCGCGCCTTCTCACCCTGACCCTCGCGTGCAGGCCGATGACGCCGTTCCTGTAGGCCATCAGCATCTCGTCGTAGTCGGTGAAGATCTTGCCGTAGCCCTTCTCGGCCGGCGTGTCCCGTTCCCCGACGCCGAGATGCGTCAGATAGTAGCTGCCGAGTATCATGTCCTGCGTGGGCGTCGTTATGGGCGTGCCGTCCTTGGGCGCCAGTATGTTGTTCACGGAGAGCATGAGGAAGCGGGCCTCCGCCTGGGCCTCCACGGTCAGCGGGACGTGCACCGCCATCTGGTCCCCGTCGAAGTCCGCGTTGTAGGCCGTGCAGACCAGGGGATGGAGCTTTATGGCCTTGCCCTCGACAAGCACGGGCTCGAAGGCCTGTATGCCCAGCCTGTGCAGCGTGGGCGCGCGGTTCAGCAGGACCGGATGCTCCTTGATGACCTCGTCGAGCACGTCCCAGACCTCCGGCCTTATCTTCTCGACCATCCGCTTGGCGCTCTTGATGTTGTGCGCGTAGCCGTTGTACACGAGCTCCTTCATTATGAAGGGCTTGAACAGCTCCAGGGCCATCTTCTTGGGCAGGCCGCACTGGTAGAACTTCAGCTCGGGCCCGACGACTATGACGGAGCGGCCCGAATAATCGACGCGCTTGCCCAGCAGATTCTGCCTGAACCTGCCCTGCTTGCCCTTCAGCATGTCCGAAAGCGACTTCAGCGGCCTTGAGCCCGGCCCCGTGACCGGCCTGCCCCTCCTGCCGTTGTCTATCAGGGCGTCCACGGCCTCCTGGAGCATGCGCTTCTCGTTCCTCACTATTATGTCGGGCGCGCTGAGGGCCTGGAGGCGCAGCAGCCTGTTGTTCCTGTTTATGACGCGCCTGTAGAGGTCGTTCAGGTCGGAGGTGGCGAAGCGGCCGCCGTCCAGCTGCACCATGGGCCGCAGATCCGGGGGGATCACGGGGATGATCTCCATTATCATCCATTCCGGCTTGTTGCCCGAGTGGCGCAGGGCCTCGACGACCTCGAGCCGCCTGACTATGCGGATCTTCTTCTGGCCCGTGGAGTCCTTTAGCTTCTCCCTCATCCCCTCGGCCAGCTCGTCAAGGTCTATCTGCGCCAGAAGCTCGCGCACCGCCTCGGCGCCCATGGCGGCCTTGAAGCCGCTGCTGTACCTGTCCTTGACCTCCCTGTACTGCTGCTCAGTCAGTATCTCCTTGTAGACGAGATCCGTGTCGCCGGGATCCGTGACTATGTAGGCGGCGAAATACAGCACCTTTTCCAGGTTTCTGGGCGAGATGTCGAGCACCAGGCCTATGCGGCTCGGAATGCCCTTGAAATACCATATGTGCGAAACGGGGGCCGCGAGCTCGATGTGGCCCATCCGCTCGCGCCTAACCTTCGCCTTCGTCACCTCGACGCCGCAGCGGTCGCAGACTATGCCCTTGTAGCGTATCCTCTTGTACTTGCCGCAGTGGCATTCCCAGTCCTTCGTGGGCCCGAATATCTTCTCGCAGAAAAGCCCTTCCTTTTCGGGCTTCAGCGTCCTGTAGTTTATGGTTTCGGGTTTCTTGACCTCGCCCCGCGACCAGCTCCGTATCTTTTCGGTCGAGGCGAGGCTTATCTGAAGCGCCTCAAAATTGTTCAGTTCGTGCAAGGAGGACCCCCCTTTCGTGTGCCGCCTGGCGGTTCGCCGTTTCTGCTGAGGAGCGAGGTTTCGCCTGTCTTCCCGGCGGTCACTCCGCCTCTGCGGCCTCGTCCTTCGCGCCGGCCTCGTCCGCGCCGCCGACTTCGTCCGCGCTGCCGCCTTCGTCCGCGCCGCCGCTTTCGCCCGCGCCGCCGCCCGTAAGGTCGTTCAGCGCGGCCTCGGCGGCCATGTCAAGCCTGGCCCTTTCCTCCGCCGATATCTCCTCGTCGAAGCTCTCGTCGTCGAATTCCCCGAAGTCGGGGCTCTCGCCGTCGAATTCCTCGTCGTCCGCCGCGTCGAAGCTCTCGCTCTCGTCGAAGGCGCTGTCGTCGGCGAAGGACTCCGTCTCTATTATGCGCTCTATGCCGGAGGCGCCGGCGATGTCCACCGATTCCCTCAGCTCTATCTCCTCGTTCTCCTCGCTCAGCACCTTGACGTCGAGCCCGAGGCTCTGCATCTCCTTTATCAGCACCTTGAACGACTCCGGTATGCCCGGCTCGGGGATGTTCTCGCCCTTGACGATGGCCTCGTAGGTCTTTACCCGCCCCACCACGTCGTCCGACTTCACCGTGAGTATCTCCTGCAGCGTGTAGGCCGCGCCGTAGGCCTCCAGCGCCCAGACCTCCATCTCGCCGAAGCGCTGGCCGCCGAACTGGGCCTTTCCGCCCAGGGGCTGCTGCGTGACCAGGGAATACGGCCCCGTGCTCCTCGCGTGTATCTTGTCGTCCACCAGATGGTGGAGCTTGAGCATGTACATGTAGCCGACCGTCACGGGGTTGTCGAAGGGCTCGCCCGTCCTGCCGTCCCGCAGGGTGAGCTTGCCGCTCCTTGGGAAGCCGTTCTCGTCCAGAAGCCCTATTATGTCCGCCTCCGTCGCGCCGTCGAACACGGGCGTCGAGATGTACCAGCCCTTATGCGCGGCGACGAGCCCCAGATGGACCTCCAGCACCTGGCCCACGTTCATGCGCGACGGCACGCCCAAGGGGTTGAGCATGACCTGGAGGGCCTCCCCGTTCTCGAGGAAGGGCATGTCCTCCTCCGGGAGTATGCGGGATATGACGCCCTTGTTGCCGTGCCGGCCCGCC
>JAISXZ010000212.1 GCA_031270275.1 Eubacteriales Family XIII. Incertae Sedis bacterium
GGCTTGCCCTTTCGCGCCCCGGCTGCGTTGCCGGAACCCTTGAATACTACAAGTATTCGCGGAACCCGGCGCCTTGCCGGGACACAAAATTGCTGCGCCAACTGCACACTTTATTTTTCGACAGTTCCTAATTGAAAGGAAAAAGGCTTTGAGAACAAAGGACAAGAACGCGGAAACCCGCCAGCTGAGGCTTATCCCCCTGGGCGGCCTCAACGAGGTAGGGAAGAACATCACCGTCCTGGAGTGGCAGAACGACATCCTGGTGGTGGACTGCGGCATGTCGTTCCCCGACGACGACATGTACGGGATCGACATAGTGCTGCCTGATTTTGCCTATCTGGCGAAGAACAGGGAGAAGATAAGGGGGATCATCCTGACGCACGGGCACGAGGATCATATAGGCGCGATACCCTATCTCCTTAAGGACATGAACCTGCCGGTCTACGGGACGCGGCTTACGCTTGGGCTGGTGGAGAACAAGCTGAAGGAGCACGGCATAAAGGGCAGCCTGAAGACCGTCACCGCAGGCGAGAGGCTGAGGATAGGGCCCTTCGAGATAGAGGCCATACGCACCACGCATTCCATAGCGGACTCGCTCTGCCTGTCCATAGACACGCCGGCGGGGAGGATCTTCCACACCGGAGATTTCAAGATAGACTACACGCCCGTGGACGGCGAGCCTATAAACTTCCAAAGGCTGGCCGAGATAGGCAGGGAGGGCGTGCTTCTCATGATGGCGGACAGCACGAACGCGGAGCGGAAGGGCTACACAGCCTCCGAGAGGGTGGTCGGCATGACCATAGAGAACATATTCCGGGGCTCCGAGGCGCGGATAATAATAGCCTCATTCTCGTCCAACGTCCATCGCGTGCAGAAGATCATAGACACGGCCGTCATGTTCGGCAGGAAGGTGGCCGTGTCGGGCAGGAGCATGATAAACGTGCTGAACCTCGCCATAGAGCTGGGCTACGTCAAGATACCGGCCGACACCATGGTCGATATAAACAGGATAAAGCACATACCGGACAGGGAGCTTGTCATAATCACGACCGGCAGCCAGGGGGAGCCCATGTCGGCCCTTGCGCGCATGGCCAACAACGACCACAAGGCGGTCCAGATACGCAAGGGCGACGTCGTCATGCTCTCGTCGAGCCCCATCCCCGGAAACGAGCGCACCGTGTCCAACGTCGTGAACAAGCTGTTTGAGAAGGGAGCGGACGTCATATATTCCGACATAGCGGACATCCACGTCTCCGGCCACGCCAGCGCGGAGGAGCTGAAGCTGATGCAGGCGCTCATACGCCCGAAGTACTTCATGCCCATACACGGCGAGTACCGGCATCTGCACCAGCATGCGGTGATAGCCGAAAGCCTCGGCATGAGCCCTGAGAACATCTTTATACTGGAAAACGGGCAGGTGCTGAACCTATCGCGCAACAGGGCCAACCTCTCGCGGGAGGAGGTCCCGGCCGCGCCCGTGTTCGTGGACGGGCTTGGTGTGGGCGACGTGGGGAACATAGTGCTGCGCGACAGGAGGCTTCTGTCTGAGTCGGGGCTCATCATAGTCGTGGCCTCCATAGAAAAGAGCAGCGGCAACATCGTCTCGGGGCCCGACATCATCTCGCGCGGCTTCGTGTACGTGCGCGAGAACGAGGATCTCATAGAGTCCGCCCGCCTGGCCGTGGAGAAGCGCCTTGCCAAGTGCAGGCAGGGCGGCGTGCGCGACTGGGGCGCCCTGAAAAACGCCATACGCGAGGAGCTGCGGGACTTCATATACATGAAGACCAGAAGGAGCCCTGTCATACTGCCCATATTCATGGAGGTATAGGCGGGTGGCGGGCAAGATCAAGGGTGCGCGGGCCCTGCTCTCGATAGCAAGGGCGGCGGCCTTGGGCGACGCCTGCTTCAGCCATATCGTCCGCAGGCTGAGGCCCGGCCTCTCCGAGAGGGAGATAGCCGCGGACATAGAGGCGTTCCTGCTGGGCAACGGCGCCGAGGGCCTGGCCTTTCCCACGATATGCGTCTCGGGCCCCAACACGAGCCTGCCGCACGGCGAGCCGGGCGACAGAAGGCTGGAGACCGGCGACCTCCTGACCATGGACTTCGGCGCGGTCATGGAGGGCTACTGCGGCGACATGACGCGCACGGTCGCCATCGGCAGGGCCTCGCGGGAGCAGAGGAAGGTCTACCGCACGGTGCGCCTGGCGCAGGAGGCCGCGCTGGCGGCGGCGCGGGACGGCGTAGCCTGTTCCGAGGTGGACAGGGCTGCGCGCGAGCTTATAGAGCGGGCGGGCTACGGCGAGTTCTTTACGCACGGCACGGGCCACGGCGTAGGCAGGGAGGTGCACGAGAAGCCCACGCTGAACGCCAAGAGCCGTGAGACGCTCAGGGAGAACATGCCCGTGACGATAGAGCCGGGCATATACATTCCGGGGAAGTTCGGCGTGCGGATCGAGGACTTGGCAATCGTCGCTAAGTTTGGTATAATAAATCTTGTCAGGTCGGACAAAAATCTGATAGTGATATAGGGAATTATCGACTATTGCTCCGCCGATTAAATGTTGCGCTGAATTGGCGAGATAGTTTGGCGGCTTGCGAGGCGCAAAACGCAGGCGAACCCGTAGGTTTGGCGAGGCTTTGCAACGAAGCAAGGCGTCAAAATAGCCGCCAAGACGCGCAATGTTTAGTCGGTGGAGCAATACATGCTTCAACCGTTAAATCGAGACTTCTAACCATAGGGGGAGACGCAATGGTATACGCCAGCGACTTTAGGAAGGGCATCACGTTCGAGATAGACGGCGAGCCCCATGTGGTGCTGGATTTTCAGCACGTCAAGCCGGGGAAGGGGGCGGCCTTCGTCAGGACGAAGTACAGGAACATACTGACGGGCGCGACGCGCGAGGAGGCCTTCAACCCGAACGACAAGTTCCCCAAGGCCCATATAGAGACCAAGAGCATGCAGTATCTGTACAGCGACGGCGAGCTGTACTACTTCATGGATCAGGAAAGCTACGAGCAGATACCGCTTATGCGCGAGCAGGTCGAGGACGCCATACCCTATCTGCGCGAGAACGACATAGCCACGATCAAGTTCTACAAGGACAGCGCCTTCCTCGTGGAGCCGCCGAACTTCGTGAACCTCAGGATAGTCGAGACGGAGCCCGGCGTCAAGGGCGACACGGCCACGAACGTCACGAAGGCGGCCACCGTGGAGACGGGCGCCGTCATCCAGGTCCCCATCTTCATAGAGGCGGGCGAGGTGATACAGATAGACACGCGGAGCGGGGAGTACCTGGGGCGCTCCAAGGAGTAGCCGCTGCGGCAGCAGCAGGCAGGGGGTTTTTCGGCGGAAAGATATGGTTGCAAGGAGACGCTCTAAAAAAAGCCCGCTGAAAAGGGCGCTCAAGGCCGTCGTGATCGCGCTTATAGCGGCTGTATGCGTGGCTGTGGGGCTGTACATCTACGTCGAGCGCGCCGCCCTGCCCGTGGACGTCGCCGATTCGGCCGCCGTGGAGGTGTTCATACCGCAGGGCTCGTCCACGCCGGACATAGCGGGCA
>JAISXZ010000029.1 GCA_031270275.1 Eubacteriales Family XIII. Incertae Sedis bacterium
CGTAAGCTCCTTCAGCTCGGCCCGCATGCCCTCCAGTATGCCCGTTATGCCCGCCAGCTCGCTGTTCTCCACGTCCTTCCTGACGCCGCCCAGCTTGCAGACCGAGAATATCACGCGGCCGCCCGTTGTCCTCTCGAATATGTCCAGCACGGTCTCCCGCAGCCGCCAGCTGTGCATGAACAGGCTTTCGAAGCCGAAGCCGTCGGCGAGCAGGCCCAGCCAAAGCAGATGGCTGTGTATCCGTGAGAGCTCGTGCCAGATGACGCGCAAAAACTCCGCGCGCTCCGGGACCTCTATGCCCATGTTCCCCTCAACGGACTTGCAGTAGCCCCAGCCGTGGCCGAAGCTGCATATGCCGCAGACCCTTTCTATGACGTACACCATCTCGGTGAACTCGCGCTTTTCCACCAGCTTTTCCAGGCCCCTGTGTATGTAGCCGATGGACGGTATTGCCTCCACGACCCGCTCGTCCTCTATCACCAGATCGAGGTGTACGGGCTCGGGCAGCACAGGATGCTGCGGGCCGAAGGGTATGACTGTCCTCTTGCTCACGCTTCTTCCCCCCCCTCAGCCTTCTTTGGGTTCCAGGGCGTAGGCTCCGAAACCTTGAAGAATTTTCCCTCGTAGTCCAGCGCCAGGTTCTTGAACCTGAAGCCGAACAGATCCTGCATCTCGTTCTCGTATATGAAGGCGGGCCAGTATATATGCGTTATGCTCGGTATGGCGCCGGTGTCCGCCGGCGTCAGCCGCAGGTTCGTCAGGACATGGTCCCTGTCGAAGCTGTAGACTATCTGGAACTCGCCCTTCACGCTCGACGCGCAGATCTGCCCGAGCCTGTACCCGCCCTGCTTCATGTCCTGCACCGCGTCAAGCAGCCCGGACGCCTCGACAGGCACGAAATTCTGTATCAGGTGCTTCGCCTCCGACATCTCAGGCCCCCCCTTTCCCGTCCCCGGCGTCCTCGGACACCTCGAACGTCATTACGGCCTCGGGATCGTCGTCCTCGCGCTCCGCAGCCCTCCTTGCGGCGGCCTCCTCCGCCAGCTCCGCAGGCAGGCGCCCCCTTTTCTCCGCAAGGACGCCCAGGCCCTTGACCACGCCGTCTATTATGGCCTCCGGCCTCGCGGCGCAGCCCGGCACGTACACATCGACGGGGATAACCGTGTCTATGCCGCCCATTATGTTGTAGCACTCCCTGAACACGCCGCCCGAGGTCGCGCATATGCCCACGGCGACGACCACCTTGGGCCTCGGCATCTGCTCGTATATCTGTTTTATGACCGATATGTTCTGCTCGTTGACCGAGCCTGTCACGAGGAATATGTCCGCGTGCTTGGGGTTCCCCGTGTTTATTATCCCGAACCTTTCGACGTCGTACATCGGCGTAAGGCAGGCCAGGACCTCTATGTCGCAGCCGTTGCAGCTCGAGCCGTCATAGTGTATGATCCAAGGCGACTTTGTTATGTATGGCACTTGCTATTGCACCCCCCATCCGGATACCGACGCGAAATAGACGACCATCATGTTCGTCGCGCCGAACACCAGGGCCACTATCCAGGAGGAGTTCAGGGCGAACTGCCATTTCATCCTGGCGTTCACGTTGTCGATGAATACCTCGAGGAAATAGGCGATGAGGCAGACGGCGACGCCGACCACGGCCATCAGGGGCGTGCCGTTCGCGAAAAACAGGAACACGAAACCGAGCAAAAACACGTTCTCGTACCAGTGCGATATCTCCAGGATGGCCAGGGTCTTGCCCGAAAACTCCGTCGTCAGCCCCTTTACAAGCTCCTGGTGCGCGTGATGGGACATGGACAGATCGAAGGGCGACTTCCTGAGCTTTATCGTGAGTATGAAAAGGAAGCCTATGAATATGCCCGGCAGATACACCACGCCCACGGCGGGGCTGCCTATGATATCCGATATGCCGAAGCTGCGCCCGCTGACCAGATAGAGCCCAACGGCGGCTATCAGCACCATAGGCTCGTAGGCCATCATCTGCAGCAGCTCGCGCTCCGCGCCCACCTGGGCGTAGGGCGAGTTGGACGAATAGGCGGCGACCACGAGGAACACGCTGGCCGTGGTCAGGGTGAATATCACGAGCAGCAGGCTCATCCCCGCGAAGAACAGGGCCCCCGTCACCATCATGAATATGAGGCAGCAGGCCACGTAGAAGTCCTGCCCCCTGTTGACCGTGACCGGCTCCTTCTCAAGCAGCTTCAGCACGTCGTAGAAGGGCTGCAGCAGGGGCGGGCCGAAGCGGCCCTGCATGCGCGCGCTGATCCTGCGGTCTATGCCCGCGAGGAGGCCTCCGACGAAGGGCGCCAGGACTATGTAGGCGACCACGCTTAAGGCAGCCGCGACGTTTATGCCGTTGGCCGTCATGACGCGATCACCCCCCCCAGCACCATCGCGAGGATGAAGGCAAGCACCGCGCAGGTCGCAACGACGCCTATGGCGTTCATCCTCCTTTCGGCAAAATACGTTTCCATATACCAGTTCCTCAGCTTGAATTCGGTCTTCTTCTGCATGGAGCCCGTATAGCTGCGCCCGTCGTCCAGGCCCGCGCCCGAAAGGTATATCGGGACTATCTTCCTGTTCGTCCTGCCGTAGAAAAGCAGGGGCAGCAGGATTATGATGGCTACCATGACCGACATTATAACCATGTTGTCGTTCGAGAGGGTCTTTTCGAGCACGTCCCCGGAGCCGGACGCCGCGAACGCGTCCATTATGTAGGGGACGACGACGCGGTTTGAAAGCGTCGGGAAGGACAGGCAGGCTGCGGCGACGAGGGCCACGAGCGCGCCCAGCGACGCCCATTCCTCGACGTGGACGCGGCCTTGGATGTTCTCCTGCCCGCCCACTATGGCGGCCATCTTGCCGAGCCATTTGCCCCAGTAGAACAGCGTGACGGAGCTGCCGAAGATCACGAGCAGCACGATCAGCGGGTTGCTCGCCAGGATCAGGGACTCCAGGGCGGCCCATTTCGACAGAAGCATGCCGAAGGGCGCCAGGTACATCGCGGAGATCCCCGTTATCATGAAGGCGGCAAGCCTCGGCATCCTGCCGAAAAGCCCGTCCATGTCCTCTATGTCGCGGCTGCCTATGTTGTGCTCCGCCGTCCCGACGCAGAGGAACAGCAGGGACTTCGTCACCGCATGGAATATTATGAGCATCGTCGCCGCCCACACCGCGCCCTCGAGCCCGGTGCCGGCGCAGGCCACTATAAGGCCGAGGTTCGCCACCGTGGAATAGGCCAGCACGCGCTTCGCGTTGCTCTGCGAGACTGCGGCAAAGGAGGCCATCAGGAAGGTTATGCCCCCCACAAGCGTGGTCATGGTCCCGGTCCACGTGCCGCCTATCGCCGGCGACAGCTTCAGTATGAGAAAGACGCCCGCCTTGACCATCGTGGACGAGTGGAGCAGGGCCGAGGTGGGCGTTGGCGCCACCATCGCGCCGAGCAGCCAGCTGTTGAAGGGCATCTGCGCCGCCTTCGTTATGCCCGCGAACGCCAGCAGCGCCAGCGGGATCGTGAAATAGCCCTTGTACTCCGGCTGTGAGGCAAACTCCAGTATCGTGCCCAGCTCCAGCATCCCGAAGTTCTTCCCGAGATAGATTATGGCGCCGACGAAGCCCAGCCCGCCCAGCAGGTTCATCACCAGGGCCCGGAAGGAGTTCCGCACGGCCTCCTCCGTCCTCGTGAAGCCTATGAGGAAGAAGGAGCAGAGCGTGGTGATCTCCCAGAAGAAGAACATCCACACGAGGTCGTTCGAGAACACTATGCCGTACATGGCGGCAAGGAACAGGAACAGCAGGAAGAAGAACCAGGGCCTCCTGTCCGGCTCCCCGTGGCTGTGGCGCTGGAAATCCTTCATGTAGCCCAGCGCGTACACGCAGATGAGCGTGCCTATTATGCCTATTATCAGGGCCATGATTATCGAGAGCTGGTCTATGTAGAGGGCGCTCGCTATCTCTATCCCCTCGCCCTCGGACAGCTCGAACCAGACCATGAGCGGCGTCTGCGCCGCAGCCAGCACGCAGGCGAGAGGCTGCCTGTGCCTCACGCCAAGGACGAAGATGACGACCGCGAGCGCAATCTCTATGGCCATCATGGCGTAGCCTATCAGCTCCGACAGCGGCTCATACGCCTCGTTCACGTCGAAGTAGGCGGCGCCGCCCGAGAAAAAGCTCGCCGCCGCGTAGATCGAGGCGGCGGCTATGACTATCGACCCGGCCGTCACAAGGACGCCCCGGCCCCTGTCATTCCTTATCAGCAGCAGGGCGAGCGCCACGACAAACGGGAACAGGACCAGAAAAGCGATTATTCCCAACGTTAAAAAACCCCCTCCTCATTCCACATCGCGCCGTATGGCCCGCATTGCCATACAACAAGATTTATTGCTCCACCGACTAAACATTGCGCGTCCTGGCGGCTATTTTTGCGCCCCGCTTTGTCGCAAAGCCTCGCCGAACCTTCGGGTTCGCCTACGTTTTGCTTCTTGCGGGACACAAAACTATCCCGCCAATCCGGCGCAACATTTAGTCGGCGGAGCAATAGCACGCACGCAGGGCCAAACACAAGGCCCAACACCCGCTTAGACCGAAACCGCCCGGCGGCGCGATGCGTTCGGAACGGATGCCGCATCGGCCCCGGGGCGGCAAAAACGGCGTGGACGCCGGGCCGCAGCCCTATCTGCCGCTTTTGTCGGGGAATTTCTCGTCAAACGTGACCTCGTCCATGCCTATCGTGATGGACGTGCGTATCCTGCCGCGCCTTTTCTGGACGGTGTAGATGATTATCGGCACTATGATGATTATCATGGACAGGACGAATATGTCGAGCCCGCCGTCCTCGAATATCAGCAGCACCATGGCCGCGACCTGCAGGATTATCGCGAAATACTCGAGCCAGGGGTACCAGGCGGCCTTGGCCTTCAGCACCGTCTGCGGGTCGTAGCCCCTCTGCACGAGCCTCTTCCTGAATTTTATCTGTGACAGCAGTATGCCCACCCAGCAGAGCGTGCCGGTGAAGCCCGCTATGCCCACAAGCGCCGTGTAGAGAGGCATCTCGCCGCCCCACCAGCCGAGCTCGTCTATGCCGAAGCCCAGTATGAAGACCAGCCATATGGGGACAAGCGTGAAAAGCGTCGCGTTCTGCGGCGTGTTGAAACGGTTAAGGTCGGAAAGGAACTTGGGCGCCATGCCCTCGACGGAAAGCCCGTACAGCGAGCGCACCGTCCCGTAGAAGCCCGAGTTGGCGCAGCTGAAGGCGGCTATCAGCGTCACGACCGTGAACAGCTGCGAGCCCCAGGTGAATCCGTAGTGGTAAAGCGCGTCGGCGAACACCGACTTCTCTATGTTCCCCTCGAAGTAGGGCATTATCAGCGTCAGCACGAAGATGGGTACGAGGTAGATGAGTATTATGCGGTATGCCACCCTCTTGCAGGCCAGCGGCACGTTGACCTCTGGGTTCTGCGTCTCCGCCGCGGAAAGCCCGACTATCTCGGAGCCCTGGAAGTTCACGAGGGTCCATATCATCAGCGTTATCATCACGAAGCCGCCTTCGGGGAAAAGCTTGCTCGTTATGCTCCCCTCGCCGGCCAGCATTATGCTCGTCCCGATGAAGCCCGTGTCGCCGCCCCATTCGCGGACGTCGCTCGCCATAAGGCCGAGCCATATGCAGATGCCGCAGATCACGAACAGGACTATCGCCACTATCTTTATTATGGCCATTATGGACTCGACGTGGCCGAACCATTTTACATGGTACACGTTGATGAGGGTCAGCAGCGCCAGCGCGACTATGCCCCACAGGAAGGTCCAGGCGGACCCCAGCTCCACGCCGCCTATCTCGCTGATGAGCGAGTTCATGAATATGGCCGCCGCGAGCGCCTCGGAGGGTATGTAGCACACCCAGTTCGCCCAGAACGCCCAGCCTATGCCGGCCGAGGCCGTGTCCCCCAGGAATTCCCGCGTGTACGAGATGAACGAGCCTCTGCGCGGGATGTTGACGAGCAGCTCCGCGAAGGACTGCATGACGCCGAATATCGTAAGGCCGGCGACGGCGTAGGTGATCAGCACCGCGCCCGGCCCCAGCGAGGCGTATGTGTCCCCGAGCTCCAGAAAGTAGCAGGACCCTATTATCCCGCCCAGCGCGATAAGCGAGACGTGCCACGGCTGTATGCCGCGCGTAAGCATCCTCTCGCTTTTTTCGACGATCCTTGGATTGTCAGACATTTGGTTTTCTCCCCTTTCCCCACCATGGCTCCCATATCCGTTTGTCGGCGACAGCCCGCGCGCGCCCCGCGCCTGGATCAGGCCGGGGCGGCCCGAACGCAGGCACCCGCCGCCCTCTATGCCGGGACGGCAGTCCCCTTGTGTGCCTGCAATCGCCTGTGCGCCTGTAATTATATATTAATAAAAAGCCGCGGTCAAGCGGCCTGGTCTAAAATTTGCGCCTATTCGGTTATTTTTTGCGGCTTGCCCGGGATTGTGACGGGGATGGGCGGGGGCGGCGACGCGATCCGCGTGCGCGGTGCGCGGCATCCCGCGCGCGGGGCGGGCGCCGGGGCGGACGGGGCGTTCAGCGCCTGTGCAGCAGCTTAGGAGCTGTGCGGAAATAAAGTTTGCAAATCTGACGCAGGATTTTTTTCGTCAGGCAAGGCGCAAAACGCAGGCGAACCCGAAGGTTCGGCGAGGCTTTGCAACGCAGCCTGGCGG
>JAISXZ010000051.1 GCA_031270275.1 Eubacteriales Family XIII. Incertae Sedis bacterium
GCTAAATGTCAGGCTCATCTTCCTGCTCATAGTAATAGGAATAGTCAATGCCCTTCATGAACATCTCGCGGTCGTGAATTTTGGTTGTAAGAGCTGGCTTAATGAGCGCTTTAATTGGAGCAGGGTCAGTATGACTGAGTATCATTGCGTCCATATAGTCGTTCTTGTCTATCTTTGACCAGTCCACGCACCTTTTGAGAGAACGTTTAAGGATAAGGTCGAGCCAAATACGGGTGCTTCTGCCGTTGCCCTCCATGAATGGGTGAGCGACATTCATCTCCACGTACTTTTCAATGATTTCGTCGAAGGTGGTCTCAGGCATCATCTCGATAGTTGGCAAGGTTGTGCCAAAATACCTATGCGGCGCAAAGGTAAAGCCGCCTTTGGAGATGTCCTTGTTTCTAATCTGCCCGGCAAAATCATATAAGCCGCCGAAAATATAGGCGTGTATCTGCTGCAAGCACTTGATGGAGCCGGGCTCCTCATTGTTCAGAATCCCGCTATCGAAAAGTTGATAGGCTTTCTTCTTACTCTGCCCATCAATGGTATTGTCAGAATAAAGAAACCAGTCAAGGAAATCCGCCGCACGGTTGCCAGGAAAACTCTTTGCAAGTTCTTCGATACCTGAGGCTGTAAGCGTGTCTGCGGTTCTGCGTTTCCCGTCGGGAGCCAGCATTTTGAAGCCGTGAGTATCACTCACGAGTTGAGCGTCTTGATTCGCAAGTTTCTTTTTCAGCCAGCGCCAATAGTTACCGGCTTTTTTGTAGTCTGCCTCGCCGCGTATGGCTGCCACCACGTCAACAGCAGCAAAGCGCCACTCAGAGCCGACTTCGTCCCAGACAGCACGAACTTCCTTATCATCAAAGAATCGGATTGATATTTTGCTCATCGGTTATTGTCCTCCATATCAATACCCCCGGTGATTCTTGAAGACATAGTGCTGCGTAACCTTCGGGAAGCCATCGCCTACGTCACACGCTTCGAGGAGAGCTTCATCAAGGAAGCTCAGGACGAGGCAGAACGATCGTCTACAACTTCGTCGGAGCATTTGATTTTGAGGCGACAATGGAGATGACGGCACCATCGCAAAAAGCCGTCGGCACGGGCAGGAATGGTGCGCCCGTCCAAGCTCAAATGAAAAGAGGGCGGCGTCTCCGCCGCCCTCTTAACCTACTCGGTGTCGGAGGGCGTGTAGCGCTCCAGCCTCCAAATATCCCTTGCATACTGCCCTATCGTGTTGTCGCTGGAGAAATGCCCCGACATGGCTATGTTGTTCAGCGACATCCTGCTCCAAAGGGCCCTCTGCCTGTAGAGCCTGTCCACCTTCCGCTGGGCCTCGGCGTAGCTGGCGAAGTCCCTCAGCACGAAGAACTCGTCGTTGTAGTCCAGCAGGGAGCGTATTATGGAGGAAAAGTCGTCGCGCGCCGTGCCCGCGAAGAAGGCCCCGCCGCTTATCTGGTCCAGCAGCCGGCGTATGTCGGGGTCGCTGTCGTACAGCTCGCGGGAGTTGTACCCGCCGTTCTTGTAGTAATCGAGCACCTCGCTGACGCTGAGCCCGAAAAGCACGAAGTTTTCGTCGCCCACGAGCTGGCGTATCTCGATGTTCGCGCCGTCGTTCGTGCCTATGGTGACGGCGCCGTTCATCATGAACTTCATGTTGCCTGTGCCGGAAGCCTCCTTCGAGGCCGTCGATATCTGCTCCGACACGTCGCTCGCGGGGAAGATCAGCTCGGCGAGGCTGACGTTGTAGTTTTCGAGGAACACGACCTTCAGCTTTTCGCTTACCCTCTTGTCCGAGTCGATCAGGCGGGACAGCTCGTTGATGTATTTTATGATGCTCTTGGCGTAGTAATAGCTGGGCGCGGCCTTGCCGGCGAAGATGAAGGTGCGCGGCGCGATCTCGGCGTTCGGGTCCTCGAGCAGCTCGTTGTACAGATGCTGCACATGCAGGGCGTTCAAAAGCTGGCGCTTGTACGCGTGGATGCGCTTGACCTGGACGTCGAATATCGAATCGAGGTTCAGCTTTATGCCCTGGGTGTCGTGGATGTATTTCGCGAGCCTCTCCTTGTCGAGGCGCTTGATGTCGAAGACCTTTTTCTGCAGGGCGCCGTCGTCGGCGAAGGCCTTAAGGCCCTCGAGCCTGACGGGGTCCGATATCCAGGCGTCGCCTATCGTGCCGCAGATCGCCTCGGTCAGGTCCGGGTTCGACTTTATCAGCCAGCGGCGGTGCGTTATGCCGTTGGTCTTGTTGTTGAACTTCTCGGGGTAGTAGTCGTAGAAGTCCTTCATGACCTCGCTTTTTAGAAGCTCGGTATGCACGGCGGCGACGCCGTTCACGCTGAAGCTGCCCACCACGGCCAGATTGGCCATGCGCACGGCGCCCCCGCCTATTATGGCCATGCGCGAGACCTTCTCGGGATTGTCGGGGTAACGCTCGTTCAGGTCCACCAGCAGGCGCCTGTTGATCTCCTCGACTATCATGTACACCCTCGGGAGCAGCTCCCAGAAAAGGTCTACGGGCCAGGTCTCCAGGGCCTCGGGCATGATGGTGTGGTTCGTGTACGCTATGGTGCGCGTGGTTATGCTCCAGGCGTCGTTCCAGCCGAAGCCCTCCTCGTCTATGAGCAGGCGCATCAGCTCCGGCACCGTCAGGGCGGGATGCGTGTCGTTTATGTGTATGGCTATGCGCTCCGGCAGCAGCGCAAGGTCGTGCTGCTTGAGCTTGAAGCGGCGCACTATGGACTGCACGCCGGCGGACACGAAGAAGTACTGCTGCTTCAGCCGCAGCAGCCTGTTCGTGTAGTTGGAGTCGTCGGGGTACAGCACCTCGGATATGGCTTCCACGGAGTACTTGCCCGAGACCGCGTTGACGTAGTCGCCCCTGCTGAACGACGCGAAGTCGAAAGAATTGTCCACGGACTCCGCGCTCCAGAGGCGCAGGGTGTTCACGGTGCTGTTGCGGTAGCCCATGACGGGCATGTCGTAGGGGACCGCCAGGACGGGCAGGAAGTTCTCATGCGTGAAATGCGGGTTGCCGTCCTCGTCGAACTCCGTGCGTATATGCCCGTTCAGCTTCACGAGGACCGCCTTGTCGGGCTTGCGTATCTCCCAGGGGTTCCGCTGGTTCAGCCAGTTGTCGGGCAGCTCGACCTGGTAGCCGTCCACGATCTGCTGCCGGAACAGGCCGTACTTGTAGCGTATGCCGCAGCCGTGGCCCGGCAGGCCCATGGATGCCATCGAATCGAGGAAGCAGGCGGCCAGGCGGCCGAGCCCCCCGTTGCCCAGGGCGGGGTCGGGCTCGTACTGTATCAGCTCGTCAAGCGGGACGCCCAGCTCCGACAGCCCCTCGCGGCAGACCTTTTCGGCGCCGAGATAGAGCAGATTGGACTCGAGGAACTTCCCCACCAGGAACTCCAGCGAAAAGTAGTAGACCTGCCGGGCCCCTGTCCTGAGATAGTAGCTGTTGGTCGTGACCCATTTCTCGTTCATCTCGTCGCATATCATCGAGGCCAGGACCACGTACTTGTCCGCTATGGTCGCATCGCCCATGCTTTTCGAGAGCAGTGACATGAACCGGCGCCTGTAGGCGGATACGAATTGCTCTTTGTTGTCGAACATGCCAGCACCTTCCTTGGCCGCCGCCGGGCAGCGGCCATTCATTGAATAACCGATCGCCTATTGATGTTGCCGCCAAGGCCCCGCGCCTGTTCTTTCCGCCGCCGGGGCCGCTATGCGCATACCCTGTTCCTTCCGCCGTTCTTCGCCATGTAAAGCGCCCTGTCGGCGCGTATGATGACCTCGTTGAAGCTCGCGTCGTCCGGCACGGACTGCGCCACGCCTATGCTCACCGTCCGCTGCAGCTCGACGCCGCCCACGTCCGTGCGGACGTCCTCCATGGTGGCGCGCGCCCGCTCGGCCAGGGCTATCGCGCCCTCGACGGGCGTTTCGGGCAGAATGGCTATGAACTCCTCGCCGCCTATGCGGCCGAACATGTCCGATTCCCGGAACATGCCTTTCAGGGCGGCGCAGACCGTCTTCAGCACCTGGTCGCCCGCCTCGTGGCCATAGGTGTCGTTGACTTGCTTGAAGTGGTCGATATCCAGCATCAGCACGCTGAAAGCGCGCAGCGAGCGCCTGTAGAGCGTGAATATCTGTTCAAGGTACTGCATCACGGAGCGCCTGTTGGGGACATGCGTCAGGAAATCCACGTTCGCGAGGCGCTCGAGCTCGATGTTGTTCTCCTTGATCTTGGCGGTCATGCTGTTGAACGACTCCGAAAAATCGCCCAGGAACTCGACGCGCTGGGAAAAATCGCCCTCCGCCACCTGCTTGGTCTGCCAGGTCAGATGGCGAAGGTTCGCCTGGAGCCCTTTCAGGTTCGAGATGACGAAGCCCTTGCTGTAGGAAAACATCTGCAGGTCGCCCCTCGACAGGGCAAGGCTAAGCTCCCTGAGATCCATGATATAGCGCAGGAGCTTCTGAAAAGCCGGGTTTTCAGAAAGCTCCTCGTCAAACGCCATATCTTCGGGCAGCTTCTTGGCGCATAAGAGCGTATCAACTAGCTGAATCCATTCATCGTCACGTCTTTGTGAAGACATATGCCCTTACCTTATCAGCCGACGAATCCGGGGCTGCGTTACGCCTGTGCCGCGGCGAGCTCCTCTTGGGTGACAAGGAAACGGCATGTCCTCGCGCCTGTGCACCAGCAGTCTATCTCCTCGGCCCGCCACTTCTCGCTTGTGAAGGACTCAAACAGGGCCGAGACAAAGCCCTCGTCGTAGATGCAGGTCTCGTAGTCGAGCTCCGGCAGGCCTGAGCAGTCGAGATCCTCGTCTATGGTCAGCACCACGCGCCCCTGATCGAGCATGCTCTCCTCGAGGCGCAGCACGCCTATGCGCTTGTCCTTCAGCACGTCCTGCGTCTTCTTCACGAATTCCTCGACGCTTTCGACGGGCTTGATGTAGTGCTCGTAGAACTCCCCGCCCGCCATCTTGCCGGCGTCGAAGAAGATCTCGTCGGTCACGTCCGAGCCGAAGCGCGATTCCAGCACGTCGCGCATCGTGAACTGAAGAAGCCTGTAGACGTCGAGATCGACCTGCGAGCCCAGATTCGGGCGGCCATCCTCTATGTCGCCCAGCAGATCCCATTGAAATTTGTATTTTCTCATCCTTATCCGTGTCCCCCCTCAAGTTTTCATTGCCGCCTTCCCTGTTGCCAAACCCTGGCGGCCCTGTGTTTTTAGGCGGCGGCCCCGCACAAATGTGGCTTGCAATTCTGGCGGCCGCGTCTATAATAGTAATTATAGCACAAGGGCCGCTACAAGTCAAATTTTAGGAAAGAATAAAATTATGAAAAAAAACACAGAAAATACACAAGGCCTCATGGCGGAAACGATGGGCGCGATATACGAAAACGGGCTTACCACCGTATCCGGGGGGAACCTTTCGGTGAGGGCGGAGGGCGGTGTCTGGATAACGCCCTCGGGCATCGACAAGGGGGCGCTCGCGCCGGGCGACATGGTGTTCGCCCGCGAGGGGCCGGCGGGCGGCGGGCCGCAGGGCTTCGCCGGGAAGCATCCCCCCTCCATGGAGCTCCGCCTGCACAGGGCCATATACGCCGCCGCGCCGGGCCTAGGCGCGGCGATACATGTGCACGCGCCGAGCCTAATGGCCGCCAGCCTGCTGCGCGGCCTTCCGCGCACGGAGCTGATGCCGCACATAGCGGGCGTCACGGGCAGGCTCGGCCTCGTGCCTTTCGCGACGCCCGGCAGCGAGGCGCTGGGCGCGGGCGTCGCGGAGGCGATGGGCGGGGGCGCCGAAACGGCCCTGCTGGAGAACCACGGCGCCGTTGCGGGCGGGCGGGACCTGGGCCACGCGTACTACAGGCTTGAGGCGCTGAATCTGCTCGTCCGCGCGCTGTCCCTCGCCCGTGCGCTCGGCGGGCCCTGCGGGCCGCCCGAACCGAGGCCGCAGCTGTGGGAGGCCCGGCCCTGCGCGGGCCAGGCCGAAGTCGGCGTGGCGGCGGCCGGGGATTTTCGCGGGGAGCTGTCGGAGCTGGGCAGATACGCCGGGCGCCTGTACGCGAGGCGCCTCAGCCTGTCGAACCCGGACATGTTCTGTCTGTCGCACAGGGCCGGGCGGGGGCTTCTGAGCGGGGCGGCGGGCCTGCCCCTGCACCGCCTGGCGCGGGGCGGCGGGGGCTGGGCCTACGCCGACGAGGAAGGCGCGGCCTCCCATCACCAGCGCGTGCATCTGGCGATATACAGGAAAAACCCCGCCATAAACAGCGTGATCACGGGTATGGCGCCCGGCGCGGCGGCCTTCGCGCTCGCGGGGAAGGCGTTCAGCACGGAGATCATCCCCGAGTCGTGGATGGTCCTTGGGAACGTGGGACTGCTCGAATACGGGGACTACGGCGACGCCGGCATGGCGGCCGACGCGCTCGGCGGCTTTACAGGCGGGCTTATCTTCAAAAACGGCCCGTACATATGCGCTGGGGAGACGGCCGCGAGGGCCTATGACAGGGCGGAGGTGCTGGAGTACAGCGCGCGCGCGATAGCGGAGGCCATGGGCGCGGGCGAGATACGCGCGCCGGGCGCGGAGGCCATGGCGGCGCTGAGGGCCGCGTTCGGCTGATCCCGCGTCGCGGCCGTGGGGAGGGGGACTGCCATGCTCAATATGTCTGACGCGGAAAAGAGGGAGGTCCTGGCGGGCATAAGGCTGTTCGTGCTCGACATGGACGGCACCTTCTATCTGGGGGATCGGATCATCGACGGATCGCTGGGCTTCATCGAGAGGCTGGAGGCGGCCGGGCGGCGCTTCATTTTCTTCACGAACAACTCGTCAAGGACCCCAGGCATGTACATCGAGAAGCTGGCGGGCATGGGCTGCCGCATAGGCAGGGACGGCATAATGACGTCCGGGGACGTGGCGATCAGGTACCTCGACAGCTTCCATAGAGGGAAGGCCGTCTATCTCATGGGGACGGAGGCGCTGAGGGGCGATTTCAGGCGAAACGGCATAAGGCTAGTCGAGGACGCGCAGCCCGATCTGGTGGTGGCCGCCTTCGACACGGAGCTGACCTACCGAAAGCTCGAGCTCGCCTGCCGGCATATCCGAGGGGGCGCGGAATTCCTGGCGACGCACCCCGACATAAACTGCCCCACCGAGACGGGCTTCATCCCGGACTGCGGCTCGTTCTGCGCCGCGATATCCGCCTCGACGGGCAGGAAGCCCCTGTATTTCGGCAAGCCCTTCACGGGGACGCTGGAGATGATCCTGTCGGCCACCGGCTTTGAGCGGGAGGAGGTGGCCTTTGTCGGGGATCGGCTGTACACGGACGTCGCCGCCGGCGTCAGCAACGGGGCGACGGGCATCCTGGTTCTTTCCGGCGAGACGGGGCCGGACGACGTCGCGTCGTCCGACATAAAGCCGGACGCCATATTCTCCCATCTAGGCGAAATGGCCGCCTATATATAGAAGGCAGAAGGCCCGCGCCCGCCCGCGGACGGCCCTGCGGATTCCTGTGGATCCCGCCTATACAATAGAAGGCAGAAGGCCGCGCCCGCCTGCAGGCGGCCCTGCTGATCCCCGTTTTCGATGTGATATTCTTAGAGTCGATAATATTCCTATAATCAACTTTTCCTCGCTTTTTACGAACAATTCTGTCACATTTACAGGCTTCTACTTGCATCAATCGAATATTCTGTGATAAAATCGCTTTAGGACTCGCCAAATAATTAAGATGCGGGAATTCCGCGCCGCAATTTTGTCGTCGGCAAGGCAGTGAAAGGGGGTATGCCAGGCATGTAGGACGACCGACGGCAATGCGGCCCGGCGGCGAAAGGGCAGACAAAAAATCGCGGGCTGCTGTTTGACGGGCCCCTGCTGCCCCGACGGCCGGACAATGGACATCCTGGCGGCCGGCCTTGCCGCCCTGCTTTGCCGCAAAGCCTCGCCGGGCCTATGGGCCCGCCCGCGTTTTGCCTAACGCGGGCCGTCAGGCCGCAACGCCGGCATTGTCCGGCATTCAGGCATTCGACCGTCGGGGCAATAAGCCACCATAGGTACAAAGACACACAGTTATTTTTCACGGAGGATTTTAGCATGAGAAGAAAAAGACTACAATCAGCGCTGGCGATCTGCCTTGCCGCGGTCATGGCCGCGTCGCAGTCGCCGGCGCTGGCCTTCGCGATCAGCGGGGATCCGCCGCCCTCGGCCGGCGCGACAGGGCGGGCCGCCAACCACAGCGCGCTGGTCGTGCATGACGAGGCCGCCTTCAAAAAGGCGCTGGGCGACGACGACGTCCTGGTGATAAGCCTTGGGTCTGATATCACGATAACCAAGAAGATCGATGTCAGGCGCAACAGGGATCTTGTCATCGACGGGGGCGACGAACGCCACAGCATAACGGAGAGCCCCGCGCTGGGTTCCGCGAGCGTGCTGGACTACATCATGAAGTTCAGCGGAAATTTCAAGAACCTGACCTTCCAGAATCTCAGCCTCAAGGGGGGCAGCTACGGGGCCTCGGTCTACGCGCCCGTCCCCGAGGCGAACGTGACCTTCGACAATATCGATTACTGGGGGCCCGCCCTGTACTACAGCATATCGAAGAACAACACCGGCACGCTGCGGGACAGCAGGGTCGTGCTTGACACGGACGGCATCGGCAAACACGGCGCCGACACCGGGGCGCAATACACCTCGGAGGTCATGCACGCCTTCAACGTGACGCTGGCCGGCGACGTCAACATCAAGAAAAACGCGACAAAGGGCAACGACTACGACGAGATATTCTATCTGTCGGAGATGGGCGGCGACCTGACGGTGGAGGAAAACGCGAACGTGACCATCGAAAATCTCTCCACCGCGGCCGGCTCCCGTTACTGGAGCGGCCTGGTCTTTCTGGGCCATAAGGACAACAGGCACGACTTCATCGTAAAGAAGGGCGCAAGGCTCAGCTACGTGGGGATGGGCGGATGCATAGTCGAGGAATGGCCGTTCGACAACTTCGTCATAGGCGAAGGGGCTGTCGTGGACATGTCGCTCAGCGTGCCGAAGAACAAGGCCAGCTTCGTAGACCTCGACAACGGCTCGTACTTCAGGGCCAAGGAGATAGTCCTGGAGAAGAATGCCGTCTGGAACTACACGCTCGTCGGCAGCGTGGAGCACAGCAAGGATTCCATGCTGGGGGTCAACAGCCTGACGGTGCGCGAGGGGGCCGCGCTGCGCGTGAGCGCGCCGGAGAACACGGTGGCCGAGAAGGCCGTGGTGTTCTTCGGCAACAGCCCTTCCGTCCACCTCGACAAACCGGCGGACGTGCTTTTCTACAACGGCGCCAAGCTCGGCGCGGCCAAGGCCATGGTGGGCGCGAAGCCGGGCGACGGCTACGGGACCGCAAAGTCCGGCCCCGTCAGCCTGTACTTTGTCGGGAACGGCATCAGGGCCTGGGACGCGGTGAACGCGCCGATAGGCATAAATGGCTGGGATCCCGACGGCGCCAAGCCTGTCAGCGCCTGGGGCATGGCGGAAGGGCAGAATTTCCGGTTTTTCGCCACTATCAGCAACGACGGGGCTGTCAGCGGCAACACGCTCATGGATAATGCGGGCCGGTTTCCAGACCCCGCCGCAGACCCTGCCGACGCCGAGCGCGGGCTTAAATCCATAGTCAGCGTGAACGCGCTCAGGTTCAACGGAAGCCCGAACACGGGCGGCGCCAGCCTGTACGCGCGCCACTATCTGCTCGACGGCGCGGGCAAGGACATAAAGACGCCTTACTACTATCAGGAGCCCAAGCAGCTGGAGACGCAGGCCATGTACGGCCAGTACGGCTACGACCCGGCGCTCTACGCGGCGGGGATCGGGGCGGACGCGGCGGGCGGATACTGCTTCGACGAGTTGGCCACGGAGGAGGCGTCGAAGCGACACAACTTCATACTCTACGCGGAAGGCAAGTCGATATACTACACGACCGGCCAGGCGGCGCCGAGCAAAGAGGTGTCCGTGTACTACGCGCTGGACATGAACGGGAACGGCGCCCCCGACTACAGGGAGAACAGCGTCGAGATAAGCTATGACGGCGACGGATACAGCGGAGGCACTCTGCCGCCCAGCGAGACCGTGGTCGAAAACAGCGACTACAAGGTGGCCGACGCGGTCCCCGAGAAGGCGGGCTTCGTCTTTGAGGGATGGCTGTTTGACGGCGCCGTGCGCAAGCCCGGCGACATAATAAAGATCGGCTCCGAAGACGTGCGGCTGACTGCCGTATGGAAGGCCGACGGGGCCAGCGGGGCCGAGGTCAGCACCGGCGGCGGCATCGGCGCCGGCGAAAGTGGCGAGGCGAGCCCCGGCGCGGATGGCGGTGACAGCAGCGGCGCCGGCGGGAACAACGACGGCAGCGGCGACAGCAGCAGCGGCACGACCGGCGGCAGCGGCGACAGTAGTGGCGCCGGCGGGAACAGCGGCGGCAGCGGCGACAGCGGCACGGCCGGCGGGAACGGCGGCAGCGGCGACAGCGGCGGCAGCACGGCCGGCGGGAACGACGGCAGCGGCGACAGCAGCGGCGCCGGCGGGAACAACGGCGGCAGCGGCGACAGCAGCAGCGCCGGCGGGAACGGCGGCAGCGGCGACAGCAGCGGGGCCGGCGGGAACAATGG
>JAISXZ010000160.1 GCA_031270275.1 Eubacteriales Family XIII. Incertae Sedis bacterium
CCCGGCCAGCTGCCGCCCCGGAACCCGCCGTTCTGGTGCCCCACGTTCATGTTGTCCCGCACCTCCTTGTGGAACACCCGCGCGCCCAGGCCGTTATAGGCGTACTCGCTCGTCTCGCCCCTCTCGTTCGTCCCGGCCGCGAGGCGGCCCGCCGCGTCGTATGCGTAAGTCTTTGCGCCCTTGGCCGAGCTTTCCCTTACGAGGTTCCCGCGCCCGTCGTAGGCGTAGTCTGTGGTCTTGCCGGCCGCCGTCTTCCGGGTCTGGCGGTTCTGTATGTCGTAGGCATACGTCGTCTTCGCGCCCTTCGTCCTTTCGCTTATGAGGTTCCCCGCTATGTCGTAGGCGTAGGCGGACCTCTCCTGGCCGTCCACGCTCGTGCGGGCGAGCCTGCCGTCCCTGTCGTAGGAGTGGATCAGTATCTCCTCGCCGCGCGGCACGCCTATGCCCGTCCTGGTCTCGTTCCAGAGCAGGCCGTTGTCGCGGTATGAGTAGTTCGTCTGTCGGCGGGTCACGCCGTCGCCGTCCGTCTCCTTGCCCTCGGTGAGGTAGCCCGCCTCGTTGTAGGCGTAGCCCGTCTGCTCGCCCGTCCCCGGCCAGGTCTCCTGTATCAGCTGGCTTTTGGGGTCGTACTGGTAGAGCTTCGTCTCGTTTCCGTAGACTATGCCGACGACGCGATCCATGTGGTCGTAGGCGTACTCGGCCTTTTTGCCGTCGGGGTAGGTCAGGGCCGTCCTGTTGCCGTTCGCGTCGTACTCCCAGGCGAGGGCCCTGCCGTCGTGGTCCGTAGTCCCCGTCAGGCGGTTCCATCTGTCATAGGAGAGGGCTGTTACGCCCATGTCCTCCGTGACGCGCGTCACGTTGCCCATAAAGTCGTACTCGTAGGCTATCGCGCCGGCCGTGCCGTATTTTGCCGTGGCCGGGCGGTTCATGCTGTCGTAGGTGAACAGGCTCACGTTCCCGTCCGCGTCGGTTTTCTTGGTCAGCTTGCCTTCGGCGTCCGTCTCGTAGAGGGTCTTGAAGCCCAGCGGTGACGTGTCCTTCACGGGGTTCCCCAGCGGGTCGCGCTCATAGAGGCTTGACTGCCATTTCCCGCCCGCCGTCAGCTGCCTTTCCGCCGTGACGCCGCCGAAGGCGTCCAGGCTGCGGGAGACCGTGCCGCCCTCGGGGGATTCCTCCCCTGTGAGGCGGTTCAGCCTGTCGTAGAAATACTTGGTCACGCCCCGCACGCCGCTGGCCCCCCTGTCGGTGACGCTTATGAGGTTGTGCATCGCGTCGTAGGCGTAGTATTCGATATGCCCCAGCTGGTCCTTCTCGGAGAGCGCGTTCCCGGCGAAGTCGTATGTGTAGCGCACCCACTTCTCAAGCGGGTCGTACACGCCCGTGAGGTTGCCGCCCAGGTCGTATGCGTACTCCGTCTTCACGACGAGGGGCGCGGGCACGCCCTTGGTCTCGCTCAGTACGGGCAGCCCTGTCGGGCCGTACCCGTATTCCGTTTTGTTGCCGTTTTTGTCCGTGTGGCTTACGGCCTTGCCGTCCTTGTCATACGCGAAGCGCTCGCGGGTCGTCGCCTGGCCGTCCGTTTCGTCCCGCCCCGTCACGTTGCCGCTGCCGTCGAGGCTCAGCCTGGTCTCCAGGCCGCCGGGATCCTTCGTGTACACAAGCCGCCCAGCGAGGTCATGGCCGTATTCGGCGACGCCCCCGTCGGCGTTCGTAACGCTGGCGGGCAGCCTGGAGCCGTCGTAGGCGTAGGCCGTGGCGTTTCCGTTCTTGTCCGTATGTGTCTTTAGGTCGCCGGTCCTGAAATACTCAAAGCGCACCGTCCCCTTGAAGTCCCTGCGCGACGACAGCCGCCCGAGGGGGTCGTAGGCGTTTTCGGCCACCAGCTGGCCGTCCCGCGTGTGGGCGATGAGCCTCATGCCCCCGTCATACGCGTATTCGTCCACGTAGCCCTCCGCGTCCGTGGCGCGGGAGAGCTGGCCCCTCCCGTCGTATGCGTAGAGCGTCTGGTTTCCGGCCCTGTCCGTGCGCCCCGTGACGAGGCCTAGGCTGTTGTAGGCCGTCTTCTCCGTCAGGCCGTCTGGGTACGTGACGAGGCTTGCGCCGTATGTGCCCAGGTATCCGTAGCCGGTCGTGTAGCCCAGGGGGTCCGTCTCGGAGGCGACACGGTCGAGCCCGTCGTAGGCGTAGGCCCTGACGCCGCCCCTCGGGTCCGTCACGCTCAGGGTGTTCCCGTTGCCGTCGTGCGTGTAGCGCGTCTCGTGCCCTTCCGGCGTGGCCTCCGACACGAGCCTCGAGAAGGCGTCGTAGGCAAAGCGGGCGCTATTGCCCCTCGGGTCCTTTATAGCGGTGACGTTCCCCGCCGCGTCGAGGGCGTACTCGGTCGCGTTCCCCTCCGTGTCCTTCACGGAGACCAGCCTGCCGGCGCCGTCGTAGCCGTAGTCCTTGCCCCGGCCCTCGCCGTCGCGCACGGACTTCACGAGGTTGCGCCTGTCGTAGGTGTAGGACGCCCAGTTGCCCTCCGGGTCGGTGGCCTTTTCAAGCTGCCCGCCGGGTTTGTACGCATACAGGCTCACGGCGTCCCCGCCCGTGGACGCGTCGCCCTTGCGGGTCTCCTTTACGAGCCTGCCGTCGGCGTCGTACTCGTTTTCCGTGACATTGCCGTTCCTGTCCGTGACCTTCGAGAGCCGTCCCATCAGGTCGTATTCGTAGCTCTCCGTGAAGCCGCTGGGGTCGGTCATGGACGCCCTGCGGCCTTGGGCGCTGTAGGCGTACTCGGTGACGTTCCCCTCGGCGTCCGTCACGCTTTCGACGCGGCCCTTGCCGTCATATGCATAGCTGGTCACGCCGCCGTTGAAGTCGGTCTCGCCGCTGACGGCCCCGAAGGGCGTGTACGTGAAGGTTGTCGTGTTCCCCTCCCTGTCGGTGCGGGACAGGGGCAGGTCCATCGTGCCGTAGACGGTGGTCTCGGCGTTCCCGCGATGATCCGTCTCCTTGGTCACGGCGCCGTTCTTCGTGTGCTCGTATGTCTTTGTGAAGGTCTGCTTCCCGTCCGTCACGCTTTCGGACAGCAGCTTGCCGGCGGGGGAGTAGGCGTAGCTCGTGACCTCACCTAGCGGCCCCGTCATGGTCTTCACGCGCCCCGCGGCGTCGTGGGACATGGCCGTCGCTATGCCCTCGGGCCGGCTTATTTTCGTAAGGAAGCCCTCGGGCGAATAGGCGTAGGCGGTCGTGCCGCCCTCGCCGTCCGTCTCGCCCGTCAGCAGCCCGTCCGTGTAGGCGTAGCGCGTCGTGTTCCCGTTCCTGTCCTTGTACGTGGCTATGTTGCCCCCGCTGTAGGTCCAGCCCTCCGTGCTGCCGTCCTTGTAGAGCTTCTGCGTGAGGAAGCCGCCGCTGTATATGGCCCTCACAAGCCCCCCGTCCTGGTAGCTGGCCTCCGTCGTGTTCCCGTCGCCGTCGAAGGTGTAGGACACGCCCTCCTTCCCGTCGTTGGAGCGCGAGTCGGCGCGGTACTCGTCGCCCCAGGTGTTGGCCCTCTCGCCGTCCATGTCACCTATGGAGAGCGGCAGCCCATCGCTGTCGTAGACGTAGACGAGGCTCTGGCCCGTGAAGTCGGTCGCCGTGTTCGTGCGGGCCTTGTCGTCGTATGAGACGGAGGCCGTCGCCGTCCCGCCGGCTGTGTGCATGGACTGCCCCGTCACGCGGCCCTTTCCGTCGTAGCTGTTTTCAAGGCGGATATCGCCGTTGAAGTCGGCCAGGGATGATATGAGGCCGTCCGCGTCGTAGCCGTACGCGAGCGTGTCGCCGTCGGGGTTCCTGTAGGAGACGAGGCTGTCCCCGTCGTAGGCGTAGCTTATCGTCCTCGCGCCGTCGGTCACGGATGATATGTGGCCGCCCGACCACGAGACGTCGAGTCGCCCGGCCCTGTTCGACACGCTCGCGAGCATGTCGCCGCTGTACGTGAGATCCGCTATCGTCTCGCCGTCCATGGTCTCCATGCGCGTCAGCCTGCCGCCGGACAGCGTGAGCGCGGAGCCGCCTCTGTACGCCATGCGGTAGCTGTTCCTGTCGGCGCTTTCAAGGGTGAAGCCCGTGTCCTGCAGGGGGCGGTACGCGTCGCCGGACGCGGTCCTGTAGCGCATGAACAGGAGCAGCTCGCCGTAGGGGCCCTCGACGTATATGATGCCCCGGTCGTCGAGCAGACGGTAGTCGTATATGTGCGAGAAGCCCTTCCCCAGGCCGGCGGAGCCGTTGTCGTCCAGGGAGCTGTATGCCCTTCTCCACACGAGCGGCCAGCCGCCTTGGATCTTCAGGTCGTCGTTGGCGAAGTGGCAGGCGCCCGTCACCATGTTCACCGAGCCGAGGCCGTCCTTGGCAAGCGTCAGATCCTCAAACCCGTTTGCGGGCGCCTGCGCGGCGCCGGGCCCGACGCCTGCGTACAGGCCGTTGCCATAGCCGTCGAGGAAGCCCTGTATCTCGCCGCCCAGCTCCCCTGGGGCCATCGCAAGGAGCATGCTGCCGCCCCTGAGATCCAGCCGGATGGCGCCCGACGATACGTAGTGTTTGGGCTGCGCCGTCCATTCCCATGCCTCGCCGGGATGATGGGCGAGGAAGCAGCTCTGGTTCACGTTCTTCCAAGGGTAGCCCACGGGCTCTATGCTGATCACGGGCATGGCCCAGTCGTCGCCGCCCGATTTCGGCACGGCGGGAAGCCAGTCCGGCGCCAGGCCCGTCCCGGAGTTCCTGTTGTACCTTCCGTCCCAGTAGAGGACGTTCTCCCCCGTCGTGTCGTCGTACCAGATCGCGCTCGGCGTCGTCGGATCCGTGGGCAGGGCCAGGGGCGAAAAGTCCCTGGCCATCTCCCCGGCGCCGCGCTCCCCCGCGAGCTCTTTTCTGTCTACGATCCTTACCGAGGTTATCTCTATCAAGGGCCTGTCGGTCAGGGGCGCGTATTCGGGCTCATCCCCCTCATGCCCGCCTTCGGCCCCGTCCAGGGCCGCGCCCGTGGCCGGATCCGCGTCCGCGTCGCCCGTGGGCGCGGGGCCTGTGGTTTCGTCTGCGGTTTCGCCTGCGGCCGCGTCGCCTGCGGCTGCCGGCTTGTCCCCGCCTGCGTCCCCGCCTGTGGCTGCGTCTGCGGCATCGTCTGCGGCATCGTCCGCAGCCCCGCCCGCTTCGGCCTGCCCGCCCGCTTCGGGGCCGCTGTCCGCTCGGGCTTCCCCGGCGCCGGGCCCGGCTTCGCCCGCGCCCGTTTCAAGGGCATAAAGGAGGGGGATGGGGGCTTCCTCGATGATCCCCTTGGCCGCAGGCTCCGGGGGCTGCCCCATCCCGCCGGGCGTCGCGCCCTCGCCCTCCGGCCCCGCCGTCGGCGCCGTCGGCGCGGAGTAGGGGAAGACCGGGCTGAACGGCGGCACTGGGCCCGTGTACTTGCGGTAGGCCGGCTCGCCGTAATCGCCGCCGGGGTGGTGGTGTTTGCCGTCGAGAATGCAGGGGTTGTAGGGGTGCGGGGCGAGCGGCGCCGCGCCCTTCGCCTCGTAGAGCTTCGTCACGAAGCCCAGCGGCGGCGCGGCCACCTGGTTGTTGTTTATTGCCGCGTCCGAGGCGTTCTGGTATACCGCTATGTTCACGTACTGGGTGTAGTCCATCCGAAAGCGTATCTCGGCCACCTCGGAATGCAGGTCTATGCTGTCGCTGCCGGGGGGCATCTTCGCGGCGAAGGCGCCGCCCCCTATCGGCAGTATGGCCAGGGCCAGCGCCGCTGCCGTCAGCAGGGCGACCCCCTTCCTCGGCAGGAATGCCGGCATGCCTGTGTCTCTCATTTCGTCCTTGCCCCTTCCCCGGCCTCTGCGGCCGGCGCGTCTTCATAGGCGTGGCTGTGTGCCGCCGACGCCTCCAGTATGTCGTAATACGCCCAATGCCCTGCGGCAAGGTCGCTGTACGGGTTTTCGCCGCTGTTGTCCCAATAGGCCCTTATGGGTTTTCTCGCAAGGGCGGCGTTCAGCATGGCTGCCGCCTCCGCCCGCATCACGTTGCGCCCTCCCCTGAAGGTCCCGTCGCCGTAGCCCTGCACGAGGCCGGCGCCGTAGGCCGCGTATATGTGCGGGGCGGCCCAGTTTTCGGGTACGTCCGCCAGCGGGAATCCCTCGGGCCTCTCGGCCACGGGGCCTATGCCCGCCAGCCTGCACAGCAGGGCGGCGAACTCGTTTCTCGCCATGCCGCGGACCGGGAGGAAGCCTCCGTCCGGGTAGCCTATCATCAGCTTTTCCCTCCTGACGGCCTCTATGTGCGGGGCGGACCACCTCTCGGTGGGCACGTCCGCATACGAGGAATAGGATAGGCGCTCCGCCGGCTCCGTCCCGCCGTATATCCTGTACAGCATGGCCGCCGCCTCCTCCCGGCTCAGCTCCCTGTCGGGCCGCACGCTGCCGTCCCCGTAGCCCTCGATGTAGGGCAGATGGCTTTCCGTCCTGATGGCCTCGTCCGCAGGCTGCCCCAATCCGCTGCCGCCGCCAAGGCCGCCTCCGCCTCCGCCGCTTCCGCTCCAGCCTGGCTGGGGCGGCGGCCCCGTCCCAACGCGCAGATTCCAGGTGGAGTAGGCGGAGCCGTCGTTGTCAAGTATCTGGATGACGAGCGCCGCGCCCGAGGCGTAGGGGATCTCCGCGAGCAGGCTTGCGCTTATGAGGCCCGGCCCGGTCGCGATCTGCACGAGGCCCGCGAGCGCGGGAGGGGTGACGTACACGGCGTACTCGGACACGGGGCGCATGGGCTTACGGATGTTCGTGCTGCCCTTGGCCGATATGTTTTTGAGCAGGGGGTAGAGGTTTATCGCCTGCCCGGTCGAGGCGAAGCGCTGGTACGGCGGCCCTATGAGGCGGTACTGCTGCCCGGCCGAGCCGTCGAGGAAGTTGCCGTTTGAGACCGCCGCCCCGCCGGGGCTGCCCTTCTCTATCGCGAGGGCGTTGGGCCCGGTCATATAGTTCCGCGAGAAGGTGACGGCGGCGCCGCTGCTGAACGCCCCGAGCAGGCTCGCGGGGACGTGGCCCCTGATGTTGTTCCTGTCTATATGGACCTGTTTGAGCCCCGCCATGGCGCCGAAGGCGTCGGGGAGGGTGCCGGTGAGCGTGTTGTCCGTCAGGGACAGCTCCCGCATGTCCGTCAGCGCTGATATGCCGGGCGGGATGGCGCCCGCAAGGCTGTTATGCGAAAGATCGAGGTATTTCAAGGCCGCCATGCCCCCTATGCCCGCGGGGATCTCCCCCGTGAGGCCGCAGCCCCAGGCGAGGAAGGCTTCAAGCTTCGCGAGGCCTGTGATGGCGGGCGGCAGATCCCCGCCCAGGGGGTTGCCCGAGATATCTAGGTACTCGAGCGACGAAAGGCTTCCAAGCCCCGGTATGACGCCCCCCGTGAGCCTGTTGCCCGAAAGGTCCAGGACCCGCAGCGTGGCCGGGAGATCCCCCGGCGCGGCGACGGCCGTCAACGCGGCCGGTATGCCGCCCGTGTACGCGTTCCCCGAAAGCCGCAGCACCTCGAGCGCGGGCAGGCGGGCGAAGCCGTCGGGGACGGGGCCTTGGTAGAGGTTGCCCGACAGATCCACGTTTTTCAGCTTTTGCAGCGCGTACAGCCCGTCGGGCAGGGGGCCCGAAAGCCGGTTGCCGGACATAAGAAGCTCCGTAAGCTCCGTGAAATGCCCTATGGCCTTGGGTATCTTCCCGGCTATCCCCCTGCTCTCCAGCCCTATGCTCGTAACGGTGTGGAGCATGTCGGGGGCAAGATAGTCTATGCTCGCCTGCTTCATGTTCAGCAGGCGCTCCGTCTCGTCAAGCAGCCACTGCTGCCCCTCGCAGTCCGCTATGAACTGCGCGGCGAAGGCCGTTATCGGGCTGCGCTCCTTTCCGGGGACGTAGGGTACGGCGGCGTCCGCCGCCATCTGCGAAAACGGCTGCGAGGCGACGGCTATTACGAGCGCCGCCACGAAGGCTGTGGCCCTCAGCAGGCGGCCGGCCGCGTTCCCTGGATGTCTTCGGTCTTTTTCCATGATAGTCTCCTTTGCTGGCCTTGGTCTGCGGCTGGGGGGATGTGCAACGCTGTCGGCCTATGTAAGTTTGATGGTGCCCGTTGACTTCATACCCCGATTCGGGGAGGGTTACAAGAAAAATTGAAAAAATAGTCACAAAAATTTGATTTTTTCGTTACAATTCGACATTTACGTTATTTCCCCTCTGCGGGCCCCTTGGCGCTTTGCTTCGCCCCGCATCTGTGCTACAATTAAACTGTAAGGCCGGGAGGGGTACAGTTCAGGGGCAGTCAGTTCGCGAGGGCGGGAAAGGGGGCCACGCCCCCGCTGACTTGGAGCAAAACGGCTGTATTTCCCGATTTTGCGAGCAAGGACTTTGGTGAACTTGGCTCACTGTTTGAGCGAAGCGAGTTTGAGCAAGTTCCCAAAGTCTGTGAGCGAAATCGCAGGAAATACCCGTTTTGCGACGGAAGCGGGGGCGTGGCCCCCTTTCCCGCACACACACCTATGAATTGTAACGCCGGGGGAGGGAGGCGCGCCATGCAGAGCATCCTTGTCATAGAGGACGACAGGATCATCAGGCAGGAACTCAAGAGCCTGCTCGAAAAATACCGCTATCGCGTCATCGCCGCAGAGGACTTCAGCGACGTCGTCTCCTTTGCGCTGGCCGAAAACCCCCATCTCGTGCTGCTCGACATCAATCTGCCCTTCTACGACGGCTTCCACATATGCCGCGAGCTGCGCAAGCGGTCGAGGGTGCCCATAATAGTCGTCACCAGCAGGGTCGGCGACATGGACGAGCTGATGAGCATGAACCTGGGCGCCGACTATTTCGTGTCCAAGCCCTACAACACGCAGATACTCATCGCCAGGATAGAGGCCCTGATGAAACGCGTGTACGACGAGGACAGCTCCCGCCTCATACGTTTCGACGAGCTTACGCTCGACATGGGCAAGAGCGTGGCCGGGTACAGGGGCGCGAGCGTGGAGCTCACGAAAAACGAGCTGCGCATATTGCAGCTGCTGATAGAGGGCAAGGGCGACGTCGTTTCGCGCGACGACATAATGGAGGCCCTCTGGCAGACCGACACCTTCGTCGATGACAATACCCTGACCGTCAACATAAACAGGCTTAGGCGCAAGCTCGGGCAGATAGGCGCCAAGGAGCTGCTGCGGACGAAGCGGGGGCGCGGCTATTCACTATGAGATATTCGGTTACTACTCACACGCCACGCCATTTTTGCCCATCTCGGAACCTGGTTTCGATTATTGGCTTCCTCACGTACTAGGCAGTACGCTCCGGGAGCCAAAATCGCCCCCAGAACCCGATCTGAACAAAACTGACGCGGCGTGTGAGTAGTCTTGATTGAAGCGGCGACTGCGGGACTGACCGCAATAGGTGGCTGGCGGCTATGCGATTAATGATCTTCCTGCGCGACAAATCCATATTCATTGCGCTGAGCGCGTCCCTGTCCTGCCTCTGCGCCTTTTTCCTGTATGTGGCGAGCTCGAACCTATATTTCGCCCTTTTCATACCCTGCGTCTTTTTCATCGGCTCGATGCTCTCGCTGGCGCCCGAGTACATAATGAAAAACAGCTTCTACCGCGAGGTCAACGCCATACTCGAGAGGCTGGACGAAAAGCATCTGCTGTCCGAGATAATAACGCGGCCGGACTTCTACGACGGGCGGGCGCTCTACGACGTGCTTAAGGCGGCTTCGCGCTCGATGAACAACGAGGTGGCGAAGCACAGGCTCGCCTCGGACGAATACCGCGAATACATAGAGATATGGGTCCATGAGATAAAGACGCCGATAGCGGGCGCCAGGCTCATATGCGAAAACGCCCGCAACCGCGAGCTTATGACGGAGATAGACAGGATAGAGGGCTTCGTGGAGCAGGCCCTTTTCTATTCGCGCAGCAGCAACCTGGAAAACGACTGCGTCATAAAGGAAACGGACATCGAGGCCGTGGTCAACGGCGCCCTCCGCGCCGCGTCGCGCTACCTCATAGCGCGGAAGATACGCGTCGGCACGTCGGGGCTCGGCTTCAAGGCGCTGACCGATGCCAAGTGGCTAGGCTTCATCATCGGCCAGATAATAGGCAATTCCGCCAAGTACGGGTGCAGGAGGATAGACATCTGCGGCCTGCGCGGGGAGGGCGGCGCATCCCTTTTGATCAGGGACGACGGCATAGGCATACCCGAAAAGGACATAGCCAGGGTCTTTGACAAGGGCTTTACGGGGGAAAACGGGAGGGCATACGGGCCCTCCACCGGAATCGGCCTCTATCTGTGCAGGAAGATGTGCGTCAAGCTCGGCCTGGACATCTCCATAGACTCGGCGCCGGGCGGGGGCGCGACCGTCGAGCTTCGCTTTCCCGGCAGGGCGTCCCGCCCCTAGCGCCCTGAGCCGTTCGCCTTTCGGCGGATGGCCCGTGCGGATTTTCCGCTGCGTTTCGGCGCCCTGCGCCAGTTTGAACGGCCATCTTACATTAATGTAAGCCCGCTGCAAGCATATTCCATTGCTAAGGTCATGATTCCGAGGTATAGTACTCTTGCGCCCTGTGCCGACTCCGGGGCGCCTTGCAGTCAGAACTACCAGTCAAAGGGGGTATACGGCAATGCCTGCAATCCTACAGGCCCGCAACGTGGAAAAATATTACGGCGGGCGCAACAACCTGACCCGCGCGCTCGCGGGCGTCAGCTTCGAGATCGAGGCGGGCGAGTATGTCGGGGTCATGGGGGCCTCCGGCAGCGGCAAGACCACCCTGCTGAACTGCGTCTCGACCATAGACACGGTTACAGCGGGGCAGATAACGATAGGCGGCAGGGACATAACCGCGATGGACGAGAAATCGCTCGCCCGCTTCCGCCGCCAGGCCCTGGGCTTCATCTTCCAGGACTTCAATCTCCTTGACACGCTCACGGCCTACGAGAACATCGCCCTGGCCCTGAGCATACTCAGGGTCGCCGCGGACGAGATAGACAGGAGGGTGAACGACGTCGCCGAGACGCTGGGCGTGCACGCCGTGCTTCAGAAATACCCGTACCAGATGTCCGGCGGGCAGAAGCAGAGGGTCGCCAGCGCGCGCGCCATAGTAACGAAGCCCTCGCTGGTCCTCGCCGACGAGCCCACGGGGGCGCTGGACTCCAAGTCCGCGCGCATGCTGCTCGAAAGCCTCAGCCTTCTCGTGCGCGAAAGGGGCGCCACGATACTGATGGTGACGCACGACGCCTTCTCCGCCAGCTACTGCGACAGGATAATGTTCCTGCACGACGGCAGGCTGTTCTGCCATCTTGCGCGCGGCGGCGAGTCCAGGAAGCAGTTCTTCGACAGGATAATGGAGGTCGTCAGCATGCTCGGGGGTGATATCAGTGATGTCGTTTAAGATCGCCATCCGCAACGTGCGGAAAAGCTTCCGCGACTACACGGTGTATTTCCTCACGCTCACCTTCGGCGTCTGCGTGTTCTACGTGTTCAACTCCATCGACGGCCAGCAGGCGATAATGGAGCTGACGTCGGGGCAGTCGACGGCGCTCAGGGCCATCGACCGCATCATGGAGGGCTTCTCCGTCTTCATATCGTGCGTGCTCGGCTTTCTCATAATATACGCGAACGGCTTCCTGATAAGGCGGCGCAAGAAGGAGTTCGGCATATACATGACGCTCGGCATGAACCGCAGCAGGATATCGCGCATACTGGTCTTCGAGACGGTGTCCGTAGGGCTGCTCTCGCTTTTCGCGGGCATACTGCTCGGTGTGTTCCTGTCGCAGGGCATGGCCATCCTGACCGCCGGGCTGCTTGGGGCGGGGATCGGCGATCTGCGCTTCATATTCTCGGCGTCCGCCCTGCGCGCAGCCGTCGTGTACTTCGGGCTGACCTTCATCCTGATACTGGCCTTCAACATCGTGATGGTGCGCAGGCAGAAGCTGATAGACCTGATCTACGCCGACCGCAGGAACGAGGGCTTCAGGACGCCGAGGCTCGGCGTGTCGGTCCTGATATTCGTGGCCTCCCTGCTGTGCCTCGCTGCGGCCTACATGATAGCGACATACGGCGGCATTGCGGCGTTGACCAGCCTGCTGCCGCTGGCGAGCGGCCTGGGCGTCGCCGGGACCTTCATGTTTTTCCTCTCGCTCTCGGGCTTTTTCCTGAAGCTTTTCAGGCAGAACAGGCGTCTATACCTGAGAAACCTCAACATGTTCGTGCTCAGGCAGATAAACAGCAGGATAAACACCGCCTATGTGTCCATGACCTTCGTGTGCCTTATGCTGTTCGTCTCCATATGCGCGCTGTCCTCGGGCATGGGCATGGCGGGCGCCATAGCCGGCGAGATGCGCGCCAACACGCCCTTCGACGCCACGCTGGCGGTCAGCGCGGATTCGGGCGGGGCGGGCTACGAGGGCGTGGACCTGCTCGGCGCCCTGGGCGAAAAGGGCGTCGATCTGGCGGGATTCGCGAAGGAATACGCCGTGCTGCGCTACTACGACGCCGGCATACGCCTGCCCATCGAGATGGACGGGGAGAGGGGGGAGCTGCGGACCTATCTCATCAGGCTTTCGGACTACAACGCGCTTCTGGGGATGCAGGGCATAGAGCCCGTATCCCTGGGCCAGGGCGAGTATGCCCTGGCTTCGGGCATGACGAACGCATGGCCTGCGGCGCTCGCCGCCTACATGGATGGCGGGCCGTCCATAGAGATAGGGGGCGAGACCCTGCGCACAGGCCCCTCGCGCCTCTACCGCCACGCCCTCGAAACGGCCTTGTCCTCGAATTCCGAGGTGGCCCTCATCGTCAGCGACGGGCTGGCGGAGGGGCTTCCCGCGAAGGGCGACGCGATGCACATCAACTACCTTCAGGGCGGGGAGGGGGGCTACGAGGCGCTTTGCAAAAAAAGCCTCTCCAGGCTCGCGTTTTCGGGGCCGGACGGCGCCCCCTTGCAGGCATCGCTGACGACCAGGGCCGAGGTCATGGAGAACAGCAATTCCGCCACGACGACCGTGGCCTATCTCGCGGTCTACCTCGGCGTGATATTCCTGATAGCCTCTGCCACCGTGCTTGCGATAGCGCAGCTGTCGGAGGCCAGCGACAACGCCAGGCGCTACGGCCTGCTCAGGAAGATGGGGACGGACGATCGGATGCTGAACGGTGCGCTGACGGCGCAGATAACGATATACTTCGGGGTGCCGCTGGCCCTGGCGCTGGTGCACTCGTTCGTGGGCATAAACATGGCGAGCCGGCTCATAGGCGCGCTCGGGGACATGGACATACTCGGCAGCAGCCTGTTCACGGCGGCCGTGATCCTGATAATATACGGGGGCTATTTCCTGGCGACCTGCCTCGGCGCCAAGAACATGCTGAACAAGGAATACGCGCAGAACAGGGGATGAAAGATAGGGATGAAAGATATTTTCTTCCCCCTGTTCACGCCGCGCGTTTTGGTTTATAATAGTATTGCTCCACCGACTAAACATTGCGTGGACGCCGGGCGGCAGCCACAGGCCGTACGGCAGCCACAGGCCGGGCGGCGACAGGCCGTATGGCGGCGACAGGAAAGGAGAATGGCGGATGAAATGGATATGCACGGTCTGCGACTACGTACACGAGGGGGACGCGCCCCCCGACGAGTGCCCGCTGTGCGGCGTCGGCCCGGATCAGTTTGAGGAAGTGAAGTAGGGGACGGTCTCTGTGATGTGCTTCCAGTACCTCAGCGGCATAAATCGCCGCTGGCAGGCGGGGTTCGCCCTCTCCTTTATGGCTACGGCGTCGAAATAGCCGCGCCACAGCTCGCGATAGCGGGTCTCGGCGCCTGTCTCCGCCAGCGCCCATTCGTCGCCGAAGTCCGTCATGTACCAGCGGCCCGCGGCGGAGACCAGGGCCTTTCCCCTCCTTCTGTCGTGTATTATGAATGCCTCCTCCCTGAAGCGGTCGCAGAAATGCCTCGCCAGGAATTCCGTTATGTCATGGTCGGGCTCCATGGGCGCGTACAGTATCGCGCCGCCATGGCCGGGGGCCGCGCCGCGCGGCCTGACCTCGGAAAAGCGCAGCAGGCCGCACATGCGGTGCACCTCGCGCACGACCCTGTCCTCCGCCTGCCTGACGTCGCGCACCACCGGGTTCCCGTACAGAAGCCCCGTCTTTGGCCCCTCCTTGAAGCCGAGCCGGATGTAGTCCAGCAGCTTCATTTCCTTTTCCGGCGCCGACGAGCGGAATACGAGGTAGATCCTCCTCGGGTCGAAGCGCGACAGCCTGTCCCTGAGAGCCGCGTAGACGCGCCCGGCCTGCCCTTCGTCCGTAGGCACCGTCTCGCAGGCGTTCAGCAGGCTGTGCTGGTAGCGCCCGGCGGGGAAGATGCCGCTCGCCCTTTCGCCGTAGTAATGCCTGTACACGCAGCAGAGGAAGCCCTCGAAGCTTTCATCGTAAAGATAGTCCATGGCCGCCCCCCTGCGCGGTTCCGATTGGTATCCTCGAACGGGAATCGCCGAACATCGACAGCTGCTCCGGCGCCCTTTCGATCATGCCGTCCCTTATGTCCGCAGGGGACAGGGCCTGCCCCCTTATGTAGACCGGATCGAGCGTTTTCCCGCCGTAATATCTGCCCGAGCACGTCAGGAAGAACCTCGCCCTTTTCAGCACGACCCCCATCTTCTTCAGATCCTCGTACCTGACCGCCGCGAATCTGCGCTGGCGCGCTATCCTCATGGCCGACACATTGCCCACGCCCGGTATCCTGAGCAGCTCCTCGAGCGGCGCCTTGTTGACCTCTATGGGGAAGCGGTCCATGTTGCGCAGCGCCCAGCCGGCCTTGGGATCGAGGAAGGGATCGAGGTAGGGGTTGGCCTCGTCCAGTATCTCGTCCGCCGCGAAGCCGTAGAAGCGCAGGAGCCAGTCGGCCTGGTAGAGCCTGTGCTCCCGCCCAAGCTGCGGGCGGGATGCCCTTTCCGGCAGCTCGGGCGCGTCCGACACGGGTATGTAGGCCGAGAAGTAGACCCTTTTCAGGCGGAAGGTCCTGTAAAGCGTCTCGGATGTGGCGATTATCTGCCTGTCGCTCTCGGGGGACGCTCCTATTATCATCTGCGTTGACTGGCCGCCCGGCGCGAAAGCCTCGCGCCGCCCGCGCGGCCGCGCGGGCGATATGGCGTTATGCCCGCGCGCCATGTCGCCCAGGCTGCCGTCCCCCGCCGCCACGTTGGCGCCGGGGAGCCTCGGCGCGCCAGCGGGCCTGGGGCCCCTGAGTTCCCCCTGCTCGGCCAGGGCCTGCGCTATCTGCCCCATGGATCCGAATATGTCCTTCGCCCTTTTCTGCGGCGCCAGCAGGCCTAGGCTCTCCCGCGACGGCAGCTCTATGTTCACGCTGAGCCTGTCGGCCAGAAAGCCTATCCGCGCAAGTATCTCGGGCGAGACGCCGGGAATCACCTTCGCGTGTATGTAGCCCGCGAAGCCGTGTTCCCCGCGCAGCAGCGCCAGGCAGCCGCAGATCCTTTCGGCCGTGTCGTCGGGCGAGGTCTCGACGGCGGAGCTCAGAAAAAGCCCCTCTATATAGTTCCGCCTGTAGAAGCCCATGACGAGCTCCGCCAGCTCGCCCGGCTCAAAGCTCGCCCTGGGGGCGTCGGCGCTCCTGCGGTTCACGCAGTACTTGCAGTCGTACACGCATCTGTTGGTAAACAGGACCTTGAGCAGGCTGATGCATCTGCCGTCGGCCGTCCACGAGTGGCATATGCCGGCCGCGCAGGCGTTGCCCACGCGCCCTACGTTCGTCCGGTCCACGCCGCTGCTCGCGCAGGAAACGTCGTATTTCGCGCCGTCGCTCAATATCTTCAGCTTGTCGAACATCGCCCCGTCCATTAGAAGACAACCCCCTTTCAGAACCTATGTTCCTATTTTAGCATATCCAGAACATATGTTCAAGCATTTTTGCAAAAAACAGTACGGGACGAAGCCTGCGAAAGTCAAAGTTGTATTGACAACTTTGCGCGCGCGTTGTATTATATACACATGCGTGAAAGAGGTGTTCATGATGAGCGAATACAAATATCTCGCGATTGTCGATTGGGTCAAGAAGCGAATCGATGAGGGCGGATTGGCTGCGGGGGAGAGGTTCTTCTCCGAGTCCGAGCTTTGCGATATCCATAAGGTAAGCCGGCAGACGGTGAGGCAGGCACTGGCCGTGCTGGAGCGGCAGAACATCCTGTGGAAGAAGCGCGGCAGCGGCACCTTCGTGCAGACCGCCGGCCGCAGCAAGGCGAAACAGACCCTGACCGTCGGCGTGATCGCGACGTA
>JAISXZ010000232.1 GCA_031270275.1 Eubacteriales Family XIII. Incertae Sedis bacterium
ATTGGCTTCCTCACGTACCAGGCAGTACGCTCCGGGAGCCAAAATCGCCCCCAGAACCCGATCTGAACAAAACTGACGCGGCGGGTGAGTAGTTTCGATTTAAGTAGGTGAGTAGTAACCGCAGGCGTCGTATTTTTTGCGCAAGCGCCGTTTGCGCCTTGACTAAAAGCCGCCTTAAATAGTAGAATAGTATATTGCGGCGCTATCCGTCCACAGCTGAAGCGAGCTAAAGGAGAATGTGAGAAATGGCGAAAATCTATTACCAGAGCGATTGCAGCCTGTCGCTGCTTGACGGGAAAACCGTGGCCATAATAGGCTACGGGAGCCAGGGGCATGCCCACGCGCTGAACCTGAAGGAGAGCGGCGTCAGCGTCGTGGTGGGGCTTTACGAGGGCAGCGCCTCATGGCGGGAGGCCGAGGGCGCGGGCCTCAGGGTCAGGACGGCCTTCGAGGCCGCCAAGGAGGCGGACATCATAATGGTGCTCGTCCCGGACGAGATCCAGCCCGAGGTCTACGAGGAAAGCGTAAGGCCGAACCTGACGGACGGCAAGATGCTCATGTTCGCGCATGGCTTCAACATCCACTTTCGCCAGATAGTGCCGCCCGCGGGCGTGGACGTCACGATGATCGCGCCCAAGGGGCCCGGCCACACGGTCAGGAGCGAATACCTTGCGGGCAAGGGCGTCCCCTGCCTCGTGGCCGTGCATCAGGACGCCTCCGGCAAGGCGAAGGAAAAGGCGCTCGCGTATGCCGCGGGCATAGGGGGCTCGCGGGCCGGCGTGCTGCAGACGACGTACAGGGAGGAGACGGAGACGGATCTCTTCGGCGAGCAGGCCGTGCTGTGCGGCGGCGTCACGGCCCTGATGCGGGCGGGCTACGAGACGCTGGTGGAGGCGGGCTACGAGCCCGAGAGCGCCTACTTCGAGTGCATACACGAGATGAAGCTCATCGTGGACATGATATACCAGGGCGGCTTCAGCCGCATGCGCTACTCCATCTCCAACACGGCGGAGTACGGCGACTACGAGATGGGCAGGCGCGTGATAGGCCCAGCCGTCAGGGACGAGATGCGCAAGGTGCTTTCGGAGATACAGGACGGGACCTTCGCCCGGAACTGGATAACGGAGAACAAGGTCGGAAGGCCGCACTTCCTCGCGTCGAGAAGGATCCACGCCGAGCACGGGCTTGAGAAGGTCGGCAGGGAGCTTCGCAGGATGTATTCCTGGAGCGAGGGGGAGTAGATGCTTCTTTCCGGCGCCAGGATAATAATGGAGTGCCTGCTCGAGCAGGGGGTCGATACCGTATTCGGCTTTCCGGGCGGGCAGATCATGCCGCTCTACGATGCCCTCTACGACTACACCTCGGATGGGCGGGTGAGGCACGTGCTCACGGCCCACGAGCAGGGCGCCACCCACGCGGCGGACGGCTACGCCCGCTCGACGGGCCGCGTCGGCGTGTGCTTCGCGACCAGCGGCCCCGGCGCGACCAACACCGTCACAGGCATAGCGACCGCCTATATGGACAGCTCGCCCATCATCGTCATAACCGGACAGGTGCCGCTGCCGTCGATAGGCAGGGACTCGTTCCAGGAAGTGGACATAGTGGGCATAACGCTTCCCGTGGTGAAGCACAGCTATTTCTGCAAGCAGGCGGCGGAGCTGGCGCCCGCCGTGCGCCAGGCTTTCCGCATAGCGGCGAGCGGCAGGCCGGGCCCCGTGCTGATCGACGTTCCGAAGAACCTGATGGTCGAAAGCTGCGAATACGCGCCGGCCGCGCCCCTGCCCCTCGACAGGCCGCCCGAGGTCAGCATGCGCGACATAGAGAGGCTGGCCGCGCTGATCAACGGGGCCGAGCGCCCCGTGATATACGCCGGCGGCGGCGTGGTCATCTCGGGGGCCTCGGGGGAGCTTCGGGCGCTGGCGGAAAAGTCGCGCATCCCCGTGGCGACGACCCTGATGTGCCTCGGCGCCATAGACAGGAGGAGCCCCCTTTCCCTCGGCATGGCGGGGATGCACGGGGAGACCGAATCCAACATGGCGGTCAGCAGCTCCGATCTGCTTCTTTCCATAGGAGCGAGGTTCAGCGACCGCGTCACCGGCGACATACCGCGCTTCGCCAAGGGCGCGGCCATAGCCCACATAGACATCGATCTTTCGGAGATAGGCAAGAACGTGGCGAGCAGCTTCAGCCTGGTCGGCGACGTGAGGGAGATACTCGCGAGGCTGCTTCCGTTGGTCGAGGAAAACAGCCGCGAGGAATGGAACGGCATGGTGCGCGGCTGGAAAAGGGACGCCGCACCCGCCAGCGGCGGCGCCGCCGGCGGCCTTGGCCCCGACGAGATCTTCGCCGTGGCCCGCAGGCTCCTAGGGGAGGACATAACGATAGCCACGGACGTCGGGCAACACCAGATGTGGACGGCGCAGAAATGGCCGTTCTCGAACCCGCGCCGCCTCATAACATCGGGGGGGCTTGGAACCATGGGCTTCGGGCTTGGGGCCGCCATAGGCGCGCAGATGGCGAATCCGGACAGGCGCGTCGTGCTGTTCACGGGCGACGGCAGCTTCCGCATGAACTGCGTGGAGCTGGCCACGGTGTCGTCGCAGGGGCTGCCCATAATCGTCTTCGTCCTGAAGAACGGGACCCTCGGCATGGTGCGGCAGTGGCAGAAGCTGTTTTTCGGCAGGCGCTTTTCGGCGACGGATCTGCCCGATGTGATCGACTACCCCAGGCTGGCGGAGGCCTTTGGGCTCAGGGGCTGGCGCGTGGGCTGCGCGGCTGAGCTGGAGCGGGCCGTAGCGGAGGCGCTGGAGTACGGGCGCGGCGCCGTTATAGCCTGCGATATCGACATAGACGAGAACGTGTGGCCCATAGTGCCGCCGGGTGACGCGATACACAACCAGGTGACAGGAGAGGGCTAGGCGCGGGCGTCGGGCGGCAGGGATTGAAGTTGCTAGGCGGCGAGGGCCGGCCGTTTTGCCGGGCGGCCCCGATTGAAGCGCTGCCGGACAGAGGGGAGGCGCATGTGTCCATGGAAAACAGGGCGGACGGCCGGGCGGACAGGAGGATAGCCGTGCTTATTGACGCGGACAACGTCTCCAGCCGCTATATAAGCCTCATACTGGACGAGGTCTCGAACCAGGGTACGCCCACATACAAGAGGATATACGGGGACTGGACCTCGCCCCGGCTCGCGTCCTGGAAGGACGTGCTCCTGAAGCACTCGGTCACGCCCATACAGCAGTACAGCTACACGACGGGCAAGAACGCCACGGATTCCGCGCTGATAATAGACGCCATGGACATCCTCTATTCGGAGAGCGTGGACGGCTTCTGCATAGTCTCGAGCGACAGCGATTTCACGAGGCTCGCCTCGAGGCTGCGGGAGGCGGGCATGCTGGTCATAGGGATGGGCGAGAAGAAGACCCCGGCGGCCTTCATAGCCGCCTGCGAGAAGTTCAAGTATCTCGAGGTGCTGGCGAGCGTCGGCGGCACGGAGCCGGCGGAGGCGCCGGTCCAGAAGGAAAAGAGCGGCGTCGTGGTCAAGAAGCCGCAGCCGCAGAGCAAGGAGAGGCAGAAGCTCGTAAAGACCATAAGGACCATCGTCTCGGAGATCTCGGACGAGGACGGATGGGCCTTTCTTGGGGAGCTGGGCAACGTGCTCAACAGGCGCCTTCCCGATTTCGACACGCGCAACTACGGGGCGATGAAGCTGACGCAGCTTATAGAGAGCCTCGACGCGTTCGACATCGACTCGAGGAAGACGACCAACTCGCACGCCACGCACAAGTTCATACGCAACAGACAGGGGTAGCGCCGGAGGCAAGGCGGCCGGCGCAGGGCCGTCCGGCGACAGGGACTCGTTAAACGGGGTGATCAGACAGATGCAGCTTGCAATTTTGGGGATATTGGCGCTCGGCGGGGGACTTCTGTTCATTTATTTCAACATGAACCGAAGGTCGGGCTCCGAAGCGGACAAGGGCCAGGCCGCCGAGACGGAAGGCGACAAGGGCAAGATCATATATCTGTTCGGAGCGGCGCGCGGGGACGGGGGCGGCGAAGGCGGCCAGACGGGGCCGGACGACGGGCAGGGTTCAGGATCGAACGGCGGGCAGGGCCCAGGGCCGGACGGCGGGAAAGGCCCAGGATCTGGCGGCGGGCAGAGCCCTGGACCGAGCGGCGGGCAGGGGGGCACGGACGGCACGGGGCCGGGCGACGGCGATGGGCGCTGACTACAGCCGCGCCGCCCGCTTCGCGGCGGCCGCCCTGGTCGCCCTGAAGCTGCTGCTTTTCTACAGCCTCATAGGCGTACAGTCGCATTTCGTGGCCGTATGGCTGATGAGCTGCCTGCTTGCGGGGCTGATTTTTTCGGCCTTCCGCGTCAAATGGATCCCGGCGGCCATACATCTCCTGATCTCGGCGCTGATGTTCCTCGATCTCACGTTCAGCAGTTTTTTCAACCGGTATCTGTCTGTCGATATGATAGGGGCGGCGGATGTCGTCGGCAGCATAGGCGACAGCGTGCTGGAGCTTATACGGCCGATCTATTTTCTCATGCCTGCGGATGCCCTGGCGATCATGGCCATGCTTGCCGCGATGGCGCTGCGGAGGCGGCGCGCGGCGCGCGCGGAGGGCGAGGCGCGGGGCATTGAGGGCGCGGAGGCGGCTGCGGGGCCGGGGGCCATGGCCTGCGACGCCTGGGGGGGCGAGGCTGCGGACGCGGTGGCGGATCTAGGACAGGATGTCGCGGACGCGGGGGCGGACCTAGGGCAGGAAGCTGCGGACGCGGGGGCGGATCTAGGGCAGGAGGCTGCGGACGCGGGGGCGGAACCAGGGCAGGAAGCTGCGGACGCGGGGGCGGACCTAGGGCAGGAAACTGCGGGCGCAGAGGCGGACACAGGGCAGGAAGCTGCGGAGGCGGACGAAGGGGCGGATCTGGGGCAGGAAGCTGCGGACGTGGAGGCGGAGACGGCCGCCACCCTGCCGCAGGCGCTGTCCTTCCTGCGGCCGGCCGCCGCGCGTGTCCTCCCGTTTCTGCGGGCCGTCGCCAGGCACAGGGCGCCGGCGAGCGCCGGCGCCATTGCCGCCCTGATCGCCGTCGTCCTGTGGAATCCGGCGCAGGCCCAGACGCTGACGGCGATATCGAACCAGGAGCTCTACGCTTTCCATGTGAAGGACGCGCTCGGCGGGCTGTTCGCTGGCAGCGGCGGCGGCGACGGCGGCGACTTCCAGTACCTGTTTTACGCGGACGACTACGCCGTGGAGAAGGATGGCCCGCTGTTCGGCGTCGCGGAGGGGCGGAACCTGATCGTCATCCAGGTGGAATCGCTCCAGAACTTCGTCGTCGGGCTCGAATACAACGGCCAGGAGATAACGCCGAACCTGAACAGGCTTATCGGGGAGAACAGCGTATACTTTGATAATTTCTACCAGCAGGTGGGCGGCGGCAACACCTCGGACGCTGAATTCGCCGTGAACAATTCCATATGCGGCGTGATGAAAAGCTACACCTACGAGCTGTTCCAGGACAACGTTTTCAGGGGGCTGCCCGTGCTCCTGTCCGAAAAGGGCTACGACACGGCGGTCTTCCACGCCCATGAGGACAGGGGCTACTGGAGCCGCGAGGGCATGTATCCGGCGCAGGGCTTCGGCCGCTTTTTCGGCGGCCTGGAGCTTGTCGGGGGCGACTACGAGATGACCGAATGGATGGGCTGGGGCCTCACGGACTCCGAGTTCTTCAAGCAGACCCTGCCCATGATGAAGTCGCTGAGGGAGCCTTTTTACAGCTTTGTCATAACGCTCTCGAACCATCACCCCTTCCTGATGCTCGATCACTACAGCTTCATAGACCTCCTGCCCGAGGACGAGGGAAGCCTCGTCGGGAACTATCTGCGCAGCGCGGCCTACACGGACTACGCCATAGGCCTTTTCATCGATATGCTGAAGGATGACGGCCTCTACGAGCGCTCCGTCATAGCGGTCTACGGCGACCATCAGGGGCTTACGATGGAGGGCGACGTGCCGTCCGACATGCGCAGGCTGCTGGGAAGGGACTACGACTTCGACGCCATGATGAGGGTGCCGCTCATAATATCCCTGCCCGGCGGGGCGGACATACGGCAGACTTCGCACACGGCTGGGGGGCAGATCGACTTCATGCCCACGATGGCCTATCTCATGGGCTTTGAGTCGCTCGACACGCTGTATCTCGGGCATAACCTGCTGACGATCCGGGAGGGCTTCGCGCCCGTCCAGTCATATATGCTTAAGGGCTCCTTCTTCGACAACGACACCGCCTTTGAGATGTCGAGGGACGGCATATTCGCCAACAGCAGGGCCTGGCGGCTCGCGACGGGCGAAAGCGTGCCGCTGGAGGAATGCCGGGCCGGCTACGGGAGGGCAATGGCCGTGATAGACGCATCCGACTACATACTGTACAACGACCTTGTCGCAGAGTGGGGCCGATGAGCATATTTGCCATTGGGGATCTGCATCTGTCCTTTTCTTCGGGCGAGAAAAACATGGACGTGTTCGGCGGGGAATGGGTCGGCCATGCGGAGAGGATCGAAAGCGACTGGCGACGCCAGGTCTCGGAGGGCGACACCGTGATCGTGGCCGGCGACATATCGTGGGCCCTTAAGCAGAGGGACGCCGAGATCGATCTCATGTGGATAGCGTCGCTCCCCGGCAGGAAGGTGCTGATCAAGGGGAACCATGACCTCTGGTGGAGCTCCGCAGGCAGGCTGAACAGGCTCGACCCCTCCCTGTACTTCCTGCAGAACACCTGCTACGAGGCGGAAGGCGTCGCGATATGCGGCTCAAGGGGCTGGGCCTGCCCCGACGGGGACGGATACGGATGCACAGCGCATGACGCCAAGATATACGCGAGGGAGCTTTTTCGGCTGGAGCTCTCGCTCAAGGCGGCGGAGGATGCGGGGCTTTCCACGAAGCTGGCGGTCCTGCACTTCCCCCCGACGAACGACAGTCATGAGGCGTCGGGGTTCACCGAGCTCATGCGGGCCTACGGCGTTAAAAAGGCGGTGTACGGGCATCTGCACGGCGATGAGCGCCACAGAAAGGGGCTGCGCGGGGAATACATGGGGACCGAATACATCCTGGTGTCGCTGGACTATCTCAGATGCAGGCTTTTGAAGATATGGTGACGGGGCGCGGCGGCCATGCCGGCCTTGCCTGTCACTAAGGAACTGTCGAAAAATAAAGTGTATAGTTGGCGCAGCAATTTTGTGTCCCGGCAAGGCGCCGGGTTCCGCGAATACTTGCAGTATTCAAGGGTTCCGGCAACGCAGCCGGGGCGCGAAAGGGCAAGCCAAATGTGCAGGTTATTTTTCGACAGTTCCTAAGCCTTGTCCTGCAGAAAAACATCCCGGCTCTGGAGGGAAACATGAAGATCGTCCTGATCGTGCTCGACAGCCTCGGCATAGGGGCCCTGCCGGACGCGGACAGCTACGGAGACCTGGGCGCCGACACGCTGCTGCACGTGCTGGAGGCCGCGCCGGGCCTTGCAATACCGAACCTGCGGGCGCTCGGCCTGGGCAATATAGGCGGCGCCGCGGACGGGCGGCTCGCGGTGCCGTCCCCGCTGGGCTCCTTCGCGCGCCTGCACGAGGCCTCGAAGGGCAAGGACACGATAACGGGGCATTGGGAGATAGCGGGCCTTCGCGTGGAAACGCCGTTCAGGACGAGGAAAAGCTTCCCCGCCGATTTCATCGGCGAGTTCGAGAGGCGCATAGGCGTGGGCGTGCTGGGGAATTTCGCGGCCTCCGGCACGGAGATAATAGAGGCGCTGGGGCCGGAGCACGAGAGGACGGGCAGGCCCATCGTCTACACCTCCGCCGACAGCGTGTTCCAGATAGCGGCCAACACGGCGGTGATCCCGCTTGAACGCCTGTACGGCATCTGCGCCGTCGCGAGGGGGATGCTGACGGGCGACCTTCTGGTGGGCAGGGTCATAGCGAGGCCCTATGTCCTCGAGGGCGGCAGAAGGCATAGGACGCCGGACAGGCGGGACTACGCGGTCTCGCCCCCGTCGCCGACCCTGCTCGACAGCCTGACGGACGCGGGGCGGACGGTCTGCGCCATAGGCAAGATCGCCGACATATTCAACGGGCAGGGCATAAGCGAGTCCATTCACACGAATGGCAACATGGACGGCGTGGACAGGACGGTAGAGGCCCTGCGGCGCGGGTTTTCCGGGCTGATATTCACGAACCTCGTGGATTTCGACTCCATGTTCGGCCACAGAAGGGATCGCGCCGGCTACGCGGCCGCCCTGGAGGCCTTCGACGCGAGGCTGCCCGAGCTGGTCTCGGCCCTGGAGGACGGGGACGCGCTCATGCTGTGCGCCGACCACGGCAACGACCCGTCCCATCCCGGCTGGGACCACACGCGCGAGGCTGTCCCGGCGCTCGTGTTCGGAAGGCGGCTCAGCCCCGTGGACCTCGGCACAAGGGACTCATTCGCCGACATAGGCGCGACCGTCGCGGAGGCCCTGGGCGCGCGGCCCCTGGGCGCGGGCCGCAGCTTCTGGGGCGAGATTGGAGGCGGGCCATATGTTCATGCGTGACGTGATACAGAAAAAACGCGACGGCGGCAGCCTGTCCGCGGCGGAGATCGATTTCTTCGTGAACGGCTACACGGAAGGGGCCATACCGGACTATCAGGCGGCGGCCCTCCTCATGGCGATATGCTTCAGCGGGCTTTCGGCCGACGAGATATTCCTGCTGACCGGCGCGATAGCGCGTTCGGGGGAGATCGTCGATCTGTCGGGCGTCAAGGGGACGAAGGTGGACAAGCACAGCACGGGCGGGGTCGGCGACAAGACCACCTTCGTGGCCGCGCCGCTGGCGGCGGCCTGCGGCGTCCCCGTGGCGAAGATGTCCGGCCGCGGCCTGGGCTTCACCGGCGGGACCGTGGACAAGATGGAGTCCATACCGGGCATGAGAAGCTCCCTGGGCGCCGATGAGTTCATAGCCCTGGTCAACCGCACGGGCATCGCCGTGATCGGCCAGACGGGCCGCGTCGCGCCGGCCGACAAGAAGATATACGCGCTGCGCGACGTGACGGCCACCGTGGACAGCCTCGGCCTCATAGCCTCGAGCATCATGGGCAAGAAGCTGGCCTCCGGCAGCGACGCCTTTGTGCTGGACATCAAATGCGGCAGCGGCGCCTTCATGGGGACGCTGGCCGACGCCATGAGCCTGGGCGAGACGATGGCGGGCATAGGGGAGGCGGCCGGGAAGAAGGTCATAGCCGTGGTCACGGACATGGACCAGCCCCTGGGCAGATGCGTGGGCAACAGCATCGAGGTCATCGAGGCCATAGAGACGCTGAAGGGCAGGGGGCCGGACGACGTAACGGAGCTTTCGCTCAGGCTGGCCTCGTACATGATATGCGCGGGCGGCGCCGCAGGGACTCGTGACGAGGGCTACGGCATGGCCGAAAGGGCGCTTGAAAGTGGGGCGGGCCTCGGGAAGTTCCGTGAGTTCGTGGGCGGGCAGCACGGGGATCCGCGTGTGACGGAGGACTATTCGCTGTTCCCGGAGGCCGCGTTTTCGGAGCCGGCCCTCTCCGGCGAGGACGGCATCGTGTCGGGCGTCGACGCCGCGCTCATAGGGCTCGCGTCCCAGAGGGCGGGGGCCGGGCGGGAGACGAAGGACGACGCCATAGATCTGTCCGCCGGCATCGTCATGCGGAAAAAGAGGGGTGACGCAGTAAGGGCGGGCGAGCCGTTGGCGGAGGTTTTCGGCAGCGACCCCGCCAGGCTGAGGATCGCGGCGGAGACGGCGAGGTCGGCCTTCGCCATAGGGAGGGATAGGCCCGCGAGGACGGAGCTCATACGCGCGGTCATAGACGGGCGGGGCCCGGGCCCTTTATGGCCTTGACAAAGCAGTCGATGGCGTCGAGAAGCAGCACGATGGTCAGGGCGAGCATGCCCAGCGCCATTATCCAGGTAAAGGGGAAGATCGGCACGTGCAGCACCGACGTGCTCTTGCCCGAGGTGCCGCCCTCTATCGCCGCGAGCACCGAGGTGTAGAACACTATGCCGGCCACCGCGGTCGTGATCAGGGAGATCAGGGCGTTTATGAACGATTTCACGCGGGGCGGCAGTATTTCGACGAACATCTCCACGCGTATATGCCCCTTCTCGATCTGGGTTATGGCCATGCTCAGGAAGATTATCGCCACCATAGCCACTTCCGTGAGCTCGTAGGTCCCCAGTATGGCCTTGTCCTCGGTCAGGAAGCGCAGCGCCACGTCTATCGCGATCATGAACGTGACGGCAAGGATTATCGCCATGGATGCCATCGATATGCCCTTGCAGAACCTTTCTATGACGGACCGGACTCTGTTGTACGCAGCCATCTGAACCAACCTTTTTTCAGCCGAACGAATAGAGCGTGTTCGGCAGCCAGACCGCTATCTGCGGGAACACCACTATGATGGCGGTCGCGACAAGCAGGGCCGCAAGGAACGGGGCGACCCCCTTGAATATCGTCTGCAGCGGGACGTCCTTCGCCACGCCCGCGATGACAAAGACGTTTATCCCCACCGGAGGGGTTATCTGCCCCGCCTCCATGACCATGACCATGAGCACGCCGAACCAGATGGGATCCATGCCCAGATTCAGGATCACGGGATAGAAGATGGGGACGAGCAGCATAACCATCGCGAGTGAGTCCATGAAGCAGCCCAGCACCACGAAGATCAGGAGTATGAGGATCAGGATCACATAGGGCGAGACGTCCATCGCGGCCACGAAGGCGCCTATGGCCATGGGGAGCTTCGTGATGGTCAGGAAATACCCGAACACATGCGCCCCTATTATTATCAGGAAGATCATCGCGGAGGTCTTTATGGCATCGTAGACGGCCGCAATGAGGTTCTTCAGCGTGGCCTTCCTGCGGGCGATCATGAAGGCGAGGCCCCCGACGGCGCCGATGGCTGCGCCCTCGTTGGCGGTGAAAAAGCCCCCGAGTATCCCGCCCACGACCACGATGAACAGCGTGGCCATGGCCCAGATGCCCTTAAGCGACTTGATTTTTTCGAGGAAGGTGAAGCTCTCCCCCTTGGAGCCGGCCCCAGGATCGAGCTTGCAGATTATAAAGGCCGTGATCATGTAGAGCACGGTCAGAAGGATGCCGGGAAACAGCCCCGACGCGAACAGGGCGCCGATGGAGTTCCCCGTCGCCACCCCGTAGAGTATGAACGCCACGCTGGGCGGTATCAGTATCCCAAGGGTCCCGCCCGCCGCAAGGCAGCCCGTCGAAAGCGTGTCTTTGTAGCCGTATTTCTTCATTTCGGGCAGGCATACCGTCCCCATGGTGGCGGCTGTGGCCGGGCTGGAGCCGCACATCGCCGCGAACAGGCCGCAGGCGCCGAGCGTCGCCACCGAGAGGCCGCCGTTCACGTTGCTCAGCCACCGGTAGCAGGTCTTGAACAGATCGGCGCTGATCCCCGAGTAGAGGCAGAACTGCCCCATGAGGACGAACAGGG
>JAISXZ010000075.1 GCA_031270275.1 Eubacteriales Family XIII. Incertae Sedis bacterium
CTTGGCGGATGGCCTGAGAAGGATAGGGAAGAAGTCGATCGTGGCGCTCAGGGAGCCCTCGCTCGGTCCCGTGTTCGGCGTCAAGGGCGGCGCGGCCGGCGGCGGCTACGCGCAGGTCGTCCCCATGGAGGACATAAACCTGCACTTCACGGGCGACTTTCACGCCGTCGGCGCCGCCAACAACCTGCTCGCGGCCATGCTCGACAACCACATACACCAGGGCAACGGGCTCGGCATCGACCTGCGCAGGATCACCTGGAGGCGCGTGGTGGACATGAACGACCGCCAGCTCAGGTACATAACGGACGGGCTGGGCGGCCAGGCGAACGGCGTGCCGCGCGAAGACGGCTTCGACATAACCGTAGCCTCCGAGATAATGGCCGTGCTCTGCCTCGCGGACGGGATCGACGACCTGAAGGAGAGGCTGGCCCGCGTCATAGTGGCCTACACGAGGGACGACAGCCCCGTCACGGCGGGGCAGCTCAAGGCCCACGGGGCGATGGCCGCCCTGCTGAAGGACGCCCTCAAGCCCAATCTGGTGCAGACGCTGGAGGGCACGCCCGCCTTCATACACGGCGGCCCCTTCGCCAACATAGCGCACGGCTGCAACTCGGTCGCCGCGACGAGGATGGCGCTAAAGCTGGGCGACTACGCGGTGACCGAGGCGGGCTTCGGCGCGGACCTCGGCGCGGAAAAGTTCATCGACATCAAATGCCGCGTGGCGGGGCTGAAACCCGACGCGGTCGTCATCGTCGCCTCGGTGAGGGCCCTAAAGCACCACGGGGGCGTCGCCAAGGCCGATCTCGGCGCGGAGAACCTGGCCGCCCTGGAAAAGGGGCTGCCGAACCTGCTGCAGCATGTGGAGAACCTGACGGTGGTGTTCGGGCTTCCTGCGGTCGTGGCCATAAACCGCTTCCCGACGGATTCAGAGGCCGAGCTGGGGCTGATCGACAGGAAATGCAGGGAGCTGGGCGTCAACGTGGCCCTTTCCGAGGTCTGGGGCAAGGGCGGCGAAGGCGGCATAGACCTCGCCAACGAGGTCGTAAGGCTGTGCGAGCGGCAGGGCGGGGGCTTTTCGTATGCCTACAGCCTAGACGCGCCCATAGAGGACAAGCTGAACGACATAGTCAGGAAGGTGTATCGCGGGGAGGGGGCCGTCCTCAGCGCCCAGGCGAGGAAACAGGCGGCGCGGCTCGAGGCCCTGGGCTTCGGCGGCCTGCCCATCTGCATGGCCAAGACGCAGTACAGCTTCTCCGACGACGCGGCGCTGGCGGGCGTGCCCAAGGGATTCAGCGTCACCGTGAGGAACCTGAAGGTCTCGGCGGGCGCGGGCTTCATCGTCGCGCTGACGGGCGACATCATGACGATGCCGGGGCTTCCCAAGGCGCCAAGCGCGGAGAGGATAGACGTCGACGGCGAGGGCCGGATCACGGGCCTGTTCTGATCGTCCGGCGCGGCGGGTGATAGGACACTGCACTAGGCTTGCGCGAAGCGAATCAGGGCCGCCGGGCAGGGTTCCCCGCCCGGCGGCGGCATTGGAGGCAAAAATGAAAGCCCGACAGAACGGCGGCCCCGCGGCGCCCGGCGCCAAATCCCAGCCCGGCCCTTCGGTGGGCCTAGGCGGCCCAGGCACCTTCGCCAGGCTGATCGAAAACCTCGACTCGATGAGCGAGGAGGAGATGGCTGAGGCGCTCTCGTCCCCCGAGATACTGTTCTCCTACCTGGTGTTCCAGAGAAAGCCCATGTTCGATCTGCGAAGCCTCTTTGGCAGCTTCAGCCTGAAAGAGCTGAGGGAGCAGGCTTCCCAGTTTGAAATAAAGGGGCGTTCGAGGATGGACAAGGCCGGGCTCATCGACGCCATGTACGAATGCTACATGCACGCCGATCTGCTGCCCTATGTGATGGCGAATGCCGACGAAAGGGATATGGTAGCCCTCGACAGGATAATGAACGCGGACGTGTACTACGTGGAGGACGCCGATTTCCCCTACGAATTCGCGCTGATGCTCCTGTTTTTCAACCTCATCACCGGCTTTTGCCAGGATGGCCGCGTCGCCATCATCGCGCCGCGCGAGGTGAGGGAGAAGTATGAGGAGGCCCTGGATATACTGATCGGGCTCCTGCGGGAAACGATGGAGGAGCTGGACGACATGGCCTGCGCGGCCGCGAATCTCTACGGGGTCATCCCGGTCAGCGATTTCATGGGGATATACAGCGGCTGGACGGACAGCGATTTCGGCGAGGCGGAGGTCCGCAAATTCCTGTCGGACATTCCGAAGGACGTCGAGGAGACGCAGATCGACTACAGGCTTCGCGGAAATTTCATCGCGAATGAGGCCCTGGAGGACTGGAGCATGAAGGATCTGCAGGCCCTGCACAGGATGGACGCCAGGTTCCCGAGGAAGCTGCCATCCAAGGAGGATTTCCTGAAGTACGCCGACTGGTCGTATTTCGAGAGGACGCCCTCGCACATGCGCCTACTCGCGTTCGTGGCCGAAAGGATGGGGCCGGACGCCGAGGAGGGCGTCTCGCCGGAGGATGTGATAGGCGAGGTGTCCTTCGCGATCAGATCGATGACCCCCACCGAGGAGTGCCTGGAGATCCTGGAGTCGTTTGGCGTGGAGATGAAAAGCGACGAGGAAATAGAGCAGGCCGTCTTCCTGATCTCCGACGTGCACAACGACACGCGTTTATGGGGCAACAATGGCTCCACGCCCAAGGAGCTGTCCGTGAGCAAGGTGATCAATGTGCCGTTCAGCATGGGGGGAAAGAAGATCGGGCGCAACGATCCCTGCCCCTGCGGGAGCGGCAGGAAGTACAAGAGCTGCTGCGGCAAGCCGACCGTCGGCTAGCGCGGCGTCCCGTTTGTTCTGCGGCGTCTATCAGACGAGTTTCCCGGATTTCATGCGCAGCTTGTGATCGCCGAACATCTCGCTCTCGCGGGCATCGTGGGTTATGAGTATCGCCGGGATCCGGAATTTCTCGCGGAACTGCTGGAATTCGCCGTATACGACGTTTCGCGTCTCGTCGTCAAGGGCCGAGAAGGGCTCGTCCAGGAGCAGCAGCCCAGGCTTCGTCACTATGGCGCGCGACAGCGCGACCCTCTGCTTCTCGCCGCCCGAGATCATCCGAGGGTGCTTCCTGCGCAGATGCCCTATGCCGAAGGTATCCATTATATAGTTCGCGTAGTCCACCAGCTCCCCGCGTTTCGTGCCGTTCCTGTACTCGGGCCTGTTCCTGACGCCGTACAGTATGTTCTGCTCGACCGTCATGTTGGGGAACAGCGCGTAGCTCTGAAACAGATACCCGAGGTTCCTGGCCCTGGCCGGCCTGTCCACGCCGATCCTCGGCGCGCCGCCGTCCCTTTCGGCCCCGCCGCTGAACATGGTTTCGCCGCCTATGGCGATCAGGCCCTCGTCGGGGGCCATGAGCCCGGCGATGCAGTTCAGCAGGGTCGTCTTGCCCGCGCCGGACTCGCCCTGGATCACCAGCACGCCTTCGTCGAAGGCGTACTCGACGTCCAGCAAGAAATGCTCCAGCTTTTTTGCTACTTTGAAGTAGATGTTCTTCATGGCTGGCTCCGTCGCGCGCCTGCGGACGCCGCGCGGTCACGATAGAGGGCTTTGGGCGCGGCCCGCCCGAAGGCCCCTGCTCCGCTGCCGCCCAGGCGCCCCAATTGATGCAGGGCGGCGATCCTAGCCCTGCCGCCCGGTGTAGTTTTTCTTCTTTAGCCAGGCGTTCAGGGCGAATATCAGCGCGAAGCTGAACAGCGTCATGATCAGCACCAGCCTGTTCGCCAGATCCGTCTTGCCGGATTCGACGGCAAAATATATGGCTGTAGGCACCGTCTGCGTCTTTCCCGGTATGTTGCCCGCTATCATCAGGGTGGCGCCGAATTCCCCCAGCGCCCTCGCGAACGACAGCGCTATGCCGCTGATCACGCCCGGCCAGGCCAGCGGGAAGGTCACGGTGCGGAACACCTTCCACTCGCCGCTTCCGAGCGTCCGGGCGGCCTGCTCATAGATGGGGTCCGCGGAGACGAAGGCGGCCTTGACGTTCTGGTACATCAGCGGGAGTGAGACCACGCAGGACGCTATGGCCGCGCCCATCCACGTGAACACGATCTGTACCCCGAAGTTTTCGAGCAGGAAGCTCCCGATAAAGCCGCGCTTCCCGAAGGCTATGAGCAGGAGATAGCCCATGACGGACGGCGGCAGTATCATGGGCAGTATTATGAGCGTTTCCCATACGCTTTTGCCCGGAATGTCCCTCTTGTTTATTATGTAGGCAAGAAAGTTCCCGATGACGAAGGAGAATGCCGTCGCTATGAGCGCTATTTTGAGCGAAAGCAGTACGGGGCCCAGCATTTCCTAAAGCACCTTGAAGCCGTAATTCTCAAACACGCCCCTCGCGTAGTCGCCCTTCAGGAATTCAAGGAAGGCCCCTGCCGCAGCCCCGTTCTCCGAGTCGGCCATGAGCGCGGCGGGATAGACTATGGGGCTGTGGCTGTCCTCGGGCAGATCGCCTATTATGCTGCCCGTGGACATCATGAGCGCGTCCGAGCGGTACACGAGGCCGCAGTCCACGTTGCCCGTGTCCACGTATTCCTGCACCTGCTTGACGTCCTTGCCGAATATGAGCTTCTCCTGCACGCTGTCCCATATGCCCATGGACTCAAACGCCTGCTTCGCGTACTGCCCCGCCGGTACGGACTCCGGCTCGCCTATGGCTATGCTGCCCACGTCCGCGCTGTCGAGCTTGTCCAGCCTGACCGCGTCCGCCTTTTCGGCCGCGGCCACGAGCGTCAGCGAGTTGCCCAGCAGATCGCTGCGCGTGCCGTCAACGACGAGCCCCTCCTCGTCGAGCGTGTCCATATGGCCTTTCGACGCGGATATGAAGATGTCGCAGGGTGCGCCCTCGGCGATCTGTTTCTGCAGCGTGCCCGAGGCCGCGAAGTTGAAGGCGATCGTGTCGCTGCTCTCGCTGCGGTAGCCGGCGTATATCTCCTCGAGCGCGTCCGTCAGGCTGGCCGCCGCCGAGACGTTCAGCTCGACGCCTGCCGCATCCTGTGCGCCAGCCGCATCCTGCCCGCCCGCCGCGCTCTCCGCCTCTGTCGCCGCGCCCGCGCTGCCCTGCCCATCGCCCGTTTCCGCCGGGGCGCTGCCGCCGCAGGCGGCCAGGAACAGCGCCAGCGCCAGTACCGACGCCTGCAGGATCATGGATTTCCTTTTCATCTTACATCTCTCCTTCTTTTCTAGTCGTGGTGCCGAATTGAGGTTTATATGGGGCCGTCCGCCGCGAATTACAGCGAAAACCGCCGAAAACCGCGCGGGGGAAAGCCCGCTGTCAAAGGATTCTACCACATAATCGCAGGCTTGTATGTTGCCATGGCAACAAAATAAAACTTTTTTTTCGGGAGGGCCGCCGATCCCGTCACGGCGCCGTGCCCCCTTTCATGCCAGCTCGCCGAGGCCACGCGCCCCTTTCATGCCAGCTCGCCGACGCCGCGCGCCCATTCGGCGAACTCCGCGCGCAGCCCGGCCTTCACGCTCTCGGGCGCGAAGATATGCTCCAGCGAGGCGAGGTTGATCGCCCAAAGCTCCGCCGGCGCGACGCCGCCCAGGCTCGACATCATGAAGTATTCCTCGCTGAGGGACAGGCCCGAGATAACGGGGGAGTCCGTGCTTATGCTGACGGGGACGCCCATCCCGCGCAGCGCCATCAGGGGGAATGCCCGATAGCCGCTGTAAAGCCCGGCCTGTATGTTGCTCGTGGGGCAGAGATCCAGCTGTATGCCGCTGTCGCGCAGCAGCCGGCAGAGCCCTCTGTCGCAGGCGGCGGGCGCCCCGTGCGCCACGCGGTCGGGGCGGATGGACTCGACCGCCGCCCTGACCGCCGCCGCGCTTCCCGGCAGCTCGCCGCAATGCAGGGTGACGCCCAGCCCCATCCTGCGCGCCTCGGCGAAGAAGCCCGCGTGCAGCATGGGATCGGGGCTGTCCGCCTCGTTCCCCGCCAGATCGACCGCCGCAATCTCGCCCGCAAGCCCGGCCTCGGCTATCTGGCGCAGCATGCCGATGTTCGCCTCGGGCTTCTCCCCGCGCATCCCGACGGCTATAAGCGAGGCCCTAAGCCCCGTCCTGCGGCAATGCCTTTTCTTTGCCGCCACGACGCTCTCCAGGGCCTGGCGCAGGCTCATGCCGCCGCCAAGGTGCAGCCTCGGCGCCCAGCGTATCTCGCAGTAGCGCACGCCGTCCCCGGCCTTGCCGCGCAGAAGCTCGCCCATCACCCTGTCTATGGCCCCCGCGTCCTGGAGCAGGGACAGCGGCGTGTCGTAATAGCCGAGAAGCTCGCCCTGCCGCGAAAGGGGCCCGCCTATGACGAGCTTTCTGTGGGCCGCCTCGTAGGACGACAGCCATTCGCCGCCCTGCCCCTGCGGCGCCGCGGCGCGGCCGAGCTGCATGGCCGTCCTGACCCCCACGGCGCCGTCAAGGTGCATGTGGAGCTCGGCCTTGGGCATCGAACGGAACAGATCGAGCCTCCAGTCCGCCATGTCTCCCCCCTTCCCGCAATCCCGTCTCCGGGCAATGCCGGCCCCTTGGCCTGATAATGAACGATTGAACAGCCGTCTTAATATTCTGTCTCAAATCCCGCCCCTTGTCAAGCCCTGCCCGTCCGTTACCGTTCAGAGGTATGTGTGCGGGAAAGGGGGCCACGCCCCCGCTTCCGTCGCAAAACGGGTATTTCCTGCGATTTCGCTCACAGACTTTGGGGACTTGCTCAAACTCGCTTCGCTCAAACAGTGAGCCAAGCCCACCAAAGTCTTTGTTCGCAAAA
>JAISXZ010000105.1 GCA_031270275.1 Eubacteriales Family XIII. Incertae Sedis bacterium
CCATTTTACGCCGTAATACGCTCAACACCCGCCCGAGGGACTTTTACGATATTTTTATCCTGAGTACAACGCAAACCTACAATGCGGCACTTTTGCAGGAAGCGGTATCCGCAACGGCAGCGCACCGAGGGACAACGGAGCAGATTGCGGATATCCCCGCTTTGCTGAAAGTGATAGCGGACAGCGCCGAATTACGGCAAATGTGGGATAAATATCGCCGGGAGTTCGATTATGCTGACGATATTACATATGAGCAGGTGCTGAAGGCGCTGAACGACATCTGCACGCTGCTATAGCTATCACTTCTGCTGAAATCCCGGAAGATCACCGATGGAAGCCATCCGAATATAAGGAACAGCGATTATTGCGATTCTGATAGCCTTCCCTGGCTTTCGGGGGCCTTGCTGCGTTTGTCTGCCCGATCCTCGCCTGGCTCAATGCGGTACGACAGCCACGCCGCCAGCCTGCCGAGCGATTGCATCGGCACAACCCGCGCCATCGCCGCAGTCAGACACCCGTATTTTCTGTATAATAGGTTAAACAGCAGATACGAGGCGCGCTGGGCTTTGGCCCGCGGATATCGCCGGATGATATTTTTGAGCGAATAGAATTCCCTGTACATCCAAAGGTAGCCGGAATAGAGTTCCTCCGCAGTCATGTTTTTGGGCTCGAATACCACATGGGCTGTGTTGTAATGCGCGAGGTCGCGGTCGGTTATGCGTCCGGCCGGGGCGCGGGCGGCTGACTTGGAGCAAAGCGGCTGCATTTCTCGGTTTTGTGAGCAAAGGCTTTGGTGAGCTTGGCTCACTGTTTGAGCGAAGCGAGTTTGAGCAAGTTCCCAAAGCCTGCGAACAAAACCGCATGAAATGCCCACTTTGCGACAGGAGCAGCCTGAGACGGACAAAAATGGCGCCGGGCCGGAGGCGGCCGGGGGGCCGGGGCGCGGGCGGCTGACTTGGAGCAAAGCGGCTGCATTTCTCGGTTTCGTGAGCAAAGGCTTTGGTGAGCTTGGCTCACTGTTTGAGCGAAGCGAGTTTGAGCAAGTTCCCAAAGCCTGCGAACAAAACCGCATGAAATGCCCGCTTTGCGACGGAAGCAGCCTGCGCCCCGGCCCCCCGGCCGCCTCCGGCCCGACATGCCTCCCGGCCGCCTCCGGCCCGACATGCCCCCGAGCGGCCGCCCTCTACGAACTCGCGGCCTCCACGCGGATCAGGTATCGATACTGCCGCGGCGACACCCCCTCGCGCTTCTTGAACACCTTCGCGAAATAGCTCTGGTCCTCGTAGCCCACGAGGCCCGTTATGTCAACGAGGCTTATAGAGGGATCCGCCAGGAGCCGCTTGCTGTGCTCTATGCGTATCATGTTCAGGTAGTTGTTGAAGCTGCAGCCCGTTTCCTCCTTGAATATCCTGCTCAGATAGGGCGGGCTCAGGTATATGAACCGCGCCGCGTCGTCGAGGCTTATCTTCCTGTGGAAATTCTGGCTCATGAAGCCCACTACCTTGCGTATCAGATCGGCGTGCTTGGCGTCGGGGAATTTGAATATGCTGTCCGAAAAGCGCTTCATGACCTCGTTGAGCCACACCACGATCTCGTCTATGCCCGACAGCTCCTCGATCTCGCGCAGGCAGGCGTAGTTAAGCCCGAATATGAACTCGGTGTTGGCCCCGTCCCGCAGCGCGGCCTTCGACAGCAGGATGACGAGCTCCATCGTCCTGCCCCGGACCAGCTCCAGGTTCTTGCCGGAGTGAAAGAGGATATGGCCGAGTATGTCGTTGAGCAGGGCGCGCACGGGGTACTCGTCATGGCGCGACAGGGCCTCCACGAGCTTCTTTTCCTCCTCGAAGGGCTGAAGGCCCTCCATGCCCTTGACGCGCTCGGCATAGGAGCGCAGATACTCGTTCAGGCGCTCACCCGAGCTGTCGGGGGCGACCATGATGTATTCGCTGTCGCTAAGATGCAGGGCATTCACGAAAAGCTGCTCGGAAAGCGCGGTTATGAGGGCGGCGTCCCTGACCGGCACGCAGGACACCGCATCCTTAAGCTCGCCCCAGTCGAAGCCGCTCGCCCGCTTCGCGACGTCGAACTCTATGTAGTCGTCGTGGTCCGTCATGAGCAGCGGGCCGCCTATCGCGGAGAGATCGTGCCTCCCCCCGCGTATGATGGGCGAGACGAAGTAGACGAAGCCCCTCGGGCAGTAGAAGATGTAGCGGCCGCCGAAGCTCTTGGACTGGTAGCTGCCGTAGATCATCGATATCCTGCATTTTTCGCCCAGGCCGAGCAGCCTGTCCACATAGCGCAGGGCCCCGGCGCAGCGCTCATAGGCGGGCGTGAAGAAACGCAGCTCGCCCGCCATGTCCATCACGGTGAGGCCGACGCCCGATATGGCCGAAAAGTCGTCAAGCGTGTCAAACCTCATATGTCCGCCCCTAACAGCCGCCGCTGGGAAGACGCACTATCTTGCGCCCCGTTTCCCGCGCGCCCTCGCCAAAAGCCTCCGCCCGGCGGGCCCGCGCAGCGCGATCAGGGCGCAGGCGGCCGCAAGCAGGGCCAGCATCCCGTACATGTTCGCGGACGCGCCGTCGGACGCGCCGCCGGCATCCTCCAGGACGGCGCCTGTCCTCGGCAGTTCGCCGGAGGGTTCCCCAGGCAGGTCCACATTCGTGCCGGGGTTGCCCCAGGGCGGTATGTCCGAGCTGTCCGGCGAGGGCGGCACGGTGCCGCCCGGCGGCGTCGGCGTCGGCGGCCTCTCGATGGCGGGGGATGTCGGCGTTACGGGGACGGGGGGCGGGGGATCGTCGCCGCCCGAATAGGGCGACGGCGGCGTCGGAGTGTAGGCGTTCTCTATGATGACGGTCAGGGTGCGGCCGCCTATGCCGCTGAAGGCCACGTATGACGCGTCGGCGGCGTTCAGGGCGGAGGCGGAGGTCACGATCCCGCTCTGCGTCACCTCGATGGCGATGCCGCCCGACAGCTTTTTATGGCTGGCCGGCGCGGAATACTCGGTCAGCAGATAGGTTCCGGCGAAACTCGGGTAGTCCGGCAGAGCCAGACTGTAGGACTCTATGACGCCGCGCGTGTCCGTGGGCAGTGATCCCGAAGTATAGTCGCCAAAGACTTGGTCGGGCTTTGTCAGGGTGAAGCTGGCGCCAGGCAGATCCGGATTCCCCGAGCGGCCGCTGCGCTTTTTTATGAATATGTCGGGCGGAACGGATGTGTTCGTGAAATCGACTTCCACCGGGACTTCGCCCGTCAGCTGTACCGAGGCTGTCCTGCCGGGCGTCTCTGCGCCGCTTCCGACCGTGTAGGACGCGGCGAGCCCTGAGCCGCTGACCAGCTCCGTCAGACGGTAGTCGGCGAGCCTCAGGTCGCCTATGGTGACAAGCCCGCCGTCGCCAATGCTGAGAATGCCGTCCGCGGCAGAATTGACCGCCGCCGCCGGTGTGACCGTAACGCTGTTCAGATCGACGGCCTTGCCGGCCGCGTCGGTCAGCCTGAACAGGAAGGGGCCGTTTATGTTGGTGGCGCTCTTGCCGAGCTGTATGGCCCCGAGGCTGATCCCCAGCGGCAGCATGGCCTGCCCGTATGCGGTGACGGGGAAGCCGTCCGTAAGCCCTATGAAGGCCTGCACCTCTTTCCAGTCCTGCCCGCCCGTACTCGGATCCTGGTAGGCCAGCACTATCGGCATCTTCACGGCCGTCTCGGTCGTGCGGGCGAGCGCGCTTATGTAAAGGCCGTTCAGATCGGCCAGATTGGCGCTAGGGACGTAGATGTAGAAATCCTCGTTCTTTTTTATCGCGGATCTGTATTCTGCGGCCTTGCCATATTTCTGAATGGCAGCAATCGACGACGCAATCCCGCCCTCGCTGGTGTAAAAAACGACACCTCCCGCCAACGGCTCCGGGCCGCCGGCCTCCAGAAACACCAGATCGTCGCCTTCCAGGCCTATGCCGCCGTCCGTGATTCTATACGGCCCCCAAAGGACGGCGCTGCCTGTAGGCGTTTCCGTCGCCGCCGAGCCGTCTATCGAGATATCCAGCCTGTCAATGCCCAGTGGCGCAGACGCAGGGTTTGCGGCATACGCGCCCGCGCCCTCGACCAGGGCCTCCGTCAGGGCCGCGAACTGCCTGTGCTTTATGCCGCCGTCGCTATACGCGCCGGTGCTTTTCATGAGGTAGCCCGTGCTGTAATAGGCCACGTCGGGGTTGGTGAAGCGCCATACGGCGACCTTGGTCGCCATTATGGCGACGTCCGTCGTGATGGGGTGCGAGGCGCCGCTCCCCAGGGCGCCCAGGTTGTCGGCCAGATCGGGGTAAGCGGCGTTCAGCGCCGCAAGGCTGTCCGCGTCGGAGTAGCCGTTCACTGCCAGCCAGGAAAGCTCGTTCCAGTGGGACTTAAGGGCCTGCGGCAGATGCTCGGGCGACACCGACACGTAGTTCAGCACCACGTCGTGGCCGCCGGGCTTCGACGAATCCGTCCCGCCGATGTTATCTTGGCTCGTCGCGTAGGAGTGGAATGGCACGGCGGCGTCCACGCAGTATATCTGCGGGATGGCCTGATTGTTCCCTATCCAGGCGCCGCCCAGGGGTATGTCCCCCCAGCCTGTCCACCATCCGTCGATATCGACCCCCAGCCTGTGCGAGTAGAATATCTGCACGCTGTCGTCATATCTCAGCCTGACCGTGTATTTCGTCGCATCCGGGCCTGTGTCGGCGAATACGGGCAGGGGCAGAAGGGCGAGTGCGCAGGCGAAGGCGACTGCCGTCGCCAGGGTTCTTGGGAAACACCTCATGGATGGCCTCCTTTGCAAGATCGCTGCTCTGAACGGACGCAGCGCCCCTGCGGCCCAGACGCAGACCGCAAAAATATGGCGCAATCTCGGAATATTGCTCCGCCGATTAAATGTTGCGCTGAATTGGCGAGATAGTTTGGCGGCTTGCGAGGCGCAAAACGCAGGCGAACCCGTAGGTTCGGCGAGGCTTTGCAACGAAGCAAGGTGTCAAAATAGCCGCCAAGACGCGCAATGTTTAGTCGGTGGAGCAATAACAGTATTATATAACAGCTTCTAGGATTTTGCAAAAGGTTCCGCAAAAAAATTGTTACTACTCACCTACTTAAATCGAAACTACTCACTCGCCGCGTTAGTTTTGTCCAGATCGGGTTCTGGGGGCGATTTTGGCTCCCGGAGCGTACTGCTTGGTACGTGAGGAAGCCAATAATCGCAGCCAGGTTCCGAGATGGGCAAAAATGGCGTGGCGGGTGAGTAGTAAC
>JAISXZ010000106.1 GCA_031270275.1 Eubacteriales Family XIII. Incertae Sedis bacterium
CGGGCGGCACGACGATAGCCGTGCTGGGCTGCGGCGTGGACATATGCTATCCCAGGAACAACGCCGGCCTCATGCGCGAGATAATGGGAAGGGGCCTGGCCGTGTCGGAGTTCGAGGACGGCACGGAGCCAAAGCCCTACAACTTCCCCGTCAGGAACCGGGTCATCAGCGGCCTGTCCCTCGCCACCGCCGTCGCGGAGGCCGGCCTGAACAGCGGCTCGCTGATAACGGCGGAGAGGGCGGCGGAGCAGGGTCGGCTCGTGTACGCGGTCCCCGGAAACATAAACAGGGCCTCGAGCATAGGCTGCAACAGGCTTATACAGGACGGCGCCATCGCGCTGGCGGTCTTTGACGACATAGCCCTCGACCTCGGCTTCAAAAGGCTCAAGGCGCAGGAAAGGCGCGAAAACGAGCTGGGCGAAGACGAAAAGGCCGTCTACGAGGCCCTGCGCCGCTGCGGGGAGATGAGCGCCGACGAGCTCTGCGCCGACACGGGAATGCCGGCCTGGAAGATGAACGGGCTGATAACCGTGCTGGAGATGAAGGGGATGGTGGGGACGGCGATGGGTCGCGTCTTCGTCAGCGGGGTCTGAGCGCGCCCGCCCGCGTCCCGGCGCATGTCTTCGTCAGCGGTCTCTGGGCGCGCCCGCCCGCGTTTCGCCGCGCGCCTCCTCCAGGTACAGCCTTATTTCGGACGTGAAGGCTTCGCCGTAGCTCTCCAGCTTGCTCTGGCCCACGCCCGACACCTCGAGGAAGGCGGCGGGGCTTTCCGGCAGCCGCCTGCACATGTCGCGCAGGCTGGCGTCGGAAAAGACCACGAAGGCGGGTACGTTCGCCTGGGATGCCAGCTCGCTTCTCAGCGCCCTCAGCCTCTGGAACAGGGCCGCTTCGACGGCGCCGTCCCCGCCCTGCCCGTCACCGCCCTGTCCGGCGCCGGCCGCGCGCGCGGCCTTCCCCGCGGCCTTGGGCAAATCCTTGGGCGGGGCCTTGGGCAGCCTCATGACGACCCTGGATTCGCCCCGCGTCACCTTGGCGTAGGGGGGCGCAAGCCGCAGCACAGGGTATTCCCCCTCCGACAGATCGAGAAAGCCGTTGCGGATCAGATAGTCCATGACGCTGTATATGCGGCTTGTCGGCTGGTCCGCCATGATGCCGTAGGTGGACAGCGTGTCGAGCCGCTGCTGCAGTATGCGCTCGCTCTTCGAGCCCCGAAGGATCTGCGCCACCATATTCCTGCCGAAGCCGCGATTGCGCTCATCCAGCCTGTAGACGCACGAAATTATCTTCTGGGCTTCAAGCGTGACGTCCGTCTCCACGAAATTCGAGCTGCAGTTTTCGCAGTTGCCGCAGTATTCGGGGGCGTCTTCGCCGAAGTACCTCAGTATATAGGCGCGCAGGCAGCCGTCGGAATGGCAGTACCAGGTCATGGCCTTAAGCAGCTCCTCGTCCTTCTGCATCAGCGAGGCGCGCGCCTCGTCGTCCAGCTCCTCGTTGGCCTCTAGGCTTTTCTGCGTCAAGAATCGGTTCGTCAGCACGTCCCGCCCGCCGTAGAGCAGGATGCATTCGGCGGGCTCGCCGTCGCGCCCCGCCCTGCCGGCCTCCTGATAGTAGCTCTCGATGTTCTTTGGCATGTTGAAGTGTATGACAAAGGCGACGTTCGACTTGTCTATGCCCATGCCGAAGGCGTTCGTCGCCACCATTACGGCGCTGCGGTCGTACAGGAAGCTGTCCTGGTTTTCGCGCCGCTCCCGCTCGTCGAGGCCGGCGTGGTATCGCGTGGCGGCGTAGCCCTTTTCGCACAGGGCGCGGAACACCTCGTCGACCGCCTTGCGCGTCGAGCAGTACACTATGCCGCATCTGCCCCGGAGCGCATCCATGCACGAAAGCAGCTCGCGCATCTTGTCGCGGGGCTTTCTGACGGAAAAGCGGAGGTTGCTGCGGTCAAAGCCCGTCATCACGAGATGGGGCCCCGAAAGGCCCAGCAGGGAGATCATGTCGTCCCTGACCCTGCTCGTGGCCGTGGCGGTGAAGGCGCTCAGCACGGGGCGCCTCCCGAGGGTCCCGACAAAGGTCCTGATGCCCATGTAGGCCGGGCGGAAGTCCTGGCCCCATTGGGACACGCAATGCGCCTCATCGACGGTGACCATGGATACGGCGGCGCCCGACGCCAGCTCGAGGAATTCGTCGAGAAGCAGGCGCTCCGGCGCGACGTAAAGCAGCTTGTATTCATTGCGCGCGGCGCGGCGCAGCACATCGCGCTGTTCGGCGGCCGTCTGCGAGCTGTTCAGGAAGGCGGCGCCCACGCCCGACTCGAGCAGACCCGACACCTGATCCTTCATCAGGGATATCAGCGGGGACACGACTATGGCAAGCCCGTCGAACATCAGGGCGGGGATCTGGTAGCATATGGACTTGCCGGCGCCGGTCGGCATTATAGCCAGCAGATCGCGGCCCGACAGGATATGCGTGACGGCTTCCTCCTGGCCCTCGCGGAATTCGCTGTAGCCGAAGTATCTGTTCAGTATGTCGCGATGATCCAAATTCGCCTCCGTTGCGCCCACGCGCGCAGGCCCCTGCGCCCCTGCGCCTCTGCGCCGGCCCCAACAACAATGATATCCGTTTTCAGGGGAAATATCAAGAGAAATTTTTCTTAAATTTTACATGATTTAACATATGGATTCAAGGCTTTTCGCTATTGCCATAAGCCTGAAAAAGTAGTATAATGGCCGTGTGAGTCGCGGCAAGGCGCGCGGCAAAGGCGCACGCAGGGTTTTCCATAGGGTACTCCACGCACGTTCGCCCATGTAACATTATCCTCAAAATGTTACATGCGGAAAAAAGCTTGGAATTTGAACGGAAAATGGGAGGGCCGCGCGAGGTTCAAAGAAAAAAGCCCGCGCGGGGCTTCGAGGATGCCTTGTGAACACGGCAAAAAGAAGCCCATGTAACATTTTGAGGAATCTGTTACATGGCGGGATGCGCGAGGGAGGCGTAAATATTCTGGATTCGGAGGCGCTGAGGGCGGACATAAAGGGGATGCTGGCGGGCTGGCGGGGGTGCGGGCTGTGAGAAGGCGGCAGCAGACGCAGATACTGGAGACGCTGCAGTCGATGCGCGAGGCGCAGGCGGCGGGGCTGTACGGCGACTGCCAGCAGGCGGCGCTAAGCGTGGGCGGGTTCATCGAAAGCGTCGCGGGCGAGGGCACCAGGGCCGTGGCCCTGCTTGAGGAATACTGCGAGCTGCTTTACAGGGCGAGCAGGGGCGAGTCGGACAAGGGGCCGCTGCGCAGAAAACTGGCGCAGGCCGAAAGCAGCGTTATGGACGATCTGGCGCCGGACAGGCTGGAGATCGCCTTCCTGCCCTACAAGGCCAGCATGGCAGACTCGATAGAGAGCGTCTACCTAGCGGCCAAGGCCGATCCTGCCTGCGACGCCTACTGGGTGCCGATACCCTACTACGACAGGAACCCCGACGGCTCCCTCGGGCGGGCCTACTGCGAGGGCGCGGGCTTCTACGGCAAGGGCATAGAGGTCACGGACTGGCGCGAATACGACATCGAGGCCCGACGCCCCGACGCTATATTCACCTTCAGCCCCTACGACGGCGGAAACCTCGTGACGAGCATCCATCCCGACTACTACTGCGGGCGGCTGCGGGGCCTGACGGACCTGCTCGTCTACATACCGTACTTCGTGGCGGCGGACGAAAGCGGCGTGCAGGGGCATTTCTGCACCCTCGCGGGCTGCCTGCACGCGCATAGGGTGATCCTGCAGTCCGAGCCTGTCAGGCGCTTCTATATAGAGGCGTTCAAAAAATTCGAGAGGGAGAAGGGCTGCAGGGGCCGCTTCGGCAGGCCGGAGGAGAAGTTCGTGGCGCTGGGCTCGCCCAAGTTCGACAAGGCGATAGGCACGAGGCGGGAGGACTGCGAAATGCCCGACGGCTGGCGGCGGCTTATCGAGGGGCCGGACGGAGCGCGTAGGAAGGCCGTGCTCTACAACACATCCGTCGGCGCGATGCTGCAGGGCGGGGAACAGTACCTCGCAAAGCTGCGGCACGTGCTCGGCGCGTTCAAAGGGCGCGGCGACGCCGCCCTGTGGTGGAGGCCGCACCCGCTGGGCGAGTCCACCTACAGGGCCATGCGCCCGGAGCTGGCCGAGGGGTACAGGCGGATCGTCGCGGAGTACAGGCGGGAGGGCTGGGGGATATACGACGACACGCCCGACCTGCACAGGGCCATAGCCTGGACGGACGGGTACTACGGGGACATGAGCAGCGTGATTGCCCTGTACCAGGCGACGGGGAAGCCGGTAATGCTGGCCAACTCCGTAGTCGGCGAGGACGATCCCTTCTCGGCTTTGAGTGTGCAAGATATGCACTGTTCAAATGCATTTCTGTGGTTTGACTGCATTGGCTTTAACGGCCTGTTCAGGATGCCGATCGATTCGCAGGTCGCGGAGTTTATGGGGTTCTTCCCCGATCTGCCGCTGATGACAAGGCGCCCCATTTTTGACGGGCTGGCCGAGAGCGGCGGCAAGCTGTACTTCGCGCCCAGTCGGTGCCATGAAATAGGCGTGTACGACATGTCGAGCGGCGCATTTGATGCCATACGCCTGCCATCGTCGTATGACGGCGTGAACGAAAGTCTGTTTATCGGCGTAAAATGCGTCGGGGGCAGGCTCGTTTTTGTTCCGCACATCTATCCGTCGCTTCTGTCATACGATATCGGCGCGCGGGCGTTTACAGACCATTCGGAAGTGTTTCGGCTGTTGACGCCGAATCCCAGGCTGAATATCCCGGGAATGCTCGGGACCGTCAATTTCCAGCATGCGCTCGCGCGGGGGACAAAGGTTTTCATGCCGTATATGAGGTCGAACAAGGTCCTGGTTTTTGACGCGGCCACGTTTGAATACGAGGTTCGCTCCGTCGGAAAGGGCGATATCGCGTTCAGCGCGATAGAATACGACGGCGAAAATTTCTGGCTGCCCACGCTGACGCCTGAGGGCGGCCTCTACAGATGGAATTACGAAACCGATGAATGCGCATTGTTTGAATTTCCGCAAAAAATAATCTGTAAGTACAATGTCGCGGTAAACAATGCTGCGATGCACGGGGGGACGCTGTATATTTTCTCCTGGTTTGACAATTACGTTTGGGCCTTTGACATAGCGTCGCAGACATTCCGGGTTGACGACGCCCTTCAAGGCGAGTGCGACATGGCAGACAACTGCAAGGCGGAAGAAAATTACGCCAGCCCCGTCGTCGCCGACGGCGTACTGTACGCATACGCGCTAAAAAGCGGCAGCCTTGTAAAATACGATTTGACGTCGGGGCAGTTTTCAAAGGAAAACATCGCTGCGGGCGAGCCGGAAAGGCTGGAGGAGGCTGTGCGCAGATGCGTCGATGAGTGCGACGAGATCATCAACGAAAGCGTGATGCCGCTCGAAAAACTGCTTGACTGCCTGCAGGCGCGGGACTGCGACGGGGACGCGGCACGGCGCGGGCAGGAACCCAACGCGGGCCGGAGCATCTATGCGTTTGCGCGGGACGCCGTTCTGGAAGGCAGGCACCTGAGTTGAAGGCGGTTATACTGGCCGGCGGCTTCGGGACCCGGATCAGCGAGGAGTCGCATCTGCGCCCGAAGCCGATGATCGAAATAGGCGGCTCGCCGATTTTGTGGCATATACTCAAGTACTACTCGCATTTCGGCGTCAACGAGTTCATCGTGTGCTGCGGATATATGGGCTATGCGATAAAGGAGTATTTCGCCGACTACTATCTGCACAGGAGCGATGTCACCTTCGACTTCTCGAACGGCGGCGCGATGACCGTACACGCCAACGTGGCGGAGCCGTGGAAGGTCACGGTGGTGGATACGGGGCTGGAGACGCAGACCGGCGGGCGCATCCGCCGCGTGCGAAGCTTCGTGGACGGCGAGCGGTTTTTGATGACCTATGGCGACGGCGTGAGCGATATCGATCTGCCGGCCCTGATCAGGACGCATGAGCAGTCCGGCAAGACGGTCACGCTTTCGGCGATACAGCCCGGCGCGCGCTTCGGCGTGCTCGACATCAACGACCGCGACGGCACGATCACGGGCTTCCACGAAAAGGCGCGGGGCGGCGAAGGATGGATCAACGCCGGGTTTATGGTTATGGAGCCGGGCGTGTTCGAATACATAGACAGCGACGATTCGGTCATATTCGAGCGCGATCCCCTGCAGCGCCTGTCCGCCGCCGGCAGGCTTGGCGTATACAAGCACAGGGGCTACTGGCAGTGCATGGATACGGCGCGGGACAAGGAAACCCTGGAGACGCTGTGGCAGGCCGGAGACGCGCCGTGGAAGGTGTGGGGGAGCTGTGGAGAAAAACAATAATCATATTTACAGGAAGCAGCTGGTTCTCGAGCAGATGATGATCGAGATCTTTGATGCTGTCTGCAAAAAAAGGCGTTGCCCGGTGTGCGGAGACGAAATCCGGGTCTATATCCCGGCCAGATACCGCATAGACGATTTTTTGACTGACCCATTGTCATGCCCAGCCTGCGAATCCGAGCCGCGGCACAGGCTGCTCGCGTTGCTGTTGGGCAAACACGGCGTATACCCCCACCCCCGGAGGACGGAGGGCCGGCCATTTCGCCTGCTGCACTTCGCGCCTGAGATGGGCTTTCTCAAGGCTTTCGGCAAACACAGCGGCCTAGACGGCTTTGAATACCATCCGGCCGATTTGGACGCGGAAAGGTTCCAAAAACACGGTATATCTGTCCGCAAGGAGGATATACAGCGGCTGAGCTTCGAGGACAGCTATTTTGACCTTGTCATATGCTCGCATGTCCTTGAACACGTTGCCGATGACAGGATGGCGATAGGGGAAATCCGCAGGGTTCTTAAGCCAAACGGAGGGACGGCCTATCTGATGGTGCCAAAGGCCAGCAACCAGCCGCTCTGGAAAGTGCCCAAACTAGGGCGGACCTTGGAGGCGCCTTATGTGGCGACCGATGAGCAAAGGGAGCTGCTTTACGGGCAGCATGACCATATGCGCCTGTACAGCGACGATTTTATCGACAGGCTGGAGGGTTTCGATGTGGAGATCGTGGCTCCTGCGGATTTCCTGGACGAAGCCCAGATGGACTATTACAGGATTGGCGAAAGCGCGGGAGAGATATATGTGTGCAGGAAGGCATAAGGAACTGTTAAAAAATAACCTGCACATTTGGCTTGCCCTTTTGCGCCCCGGCTGCGTTGCCGGAACCCTTGAATACTACAAGTATTCGCGGAACCCGGCGCCTTGCCGGGACAC
>JAISXZ010000107.1 GCA_031270275.1 Eubacteriales Family XIII. Incertae Sedis bacterium
GTGTCCCGGCAAGGCGCCGGGTTCCGCGAATACTTGTAGTATTCAAGGGTTCCGGCAACGCAGCCGGGGCGCAAAAGGGCAAGCCAAATGTGCAGGTTATTTTTTAACAGTTCCTTAGCCAACGCCGCCCTGGCATCTTGCTGCCAGGGCGGCGCCGGAAAAGCTTCGTCGCTATGCTATTTCTTGTCGTCCGCGTTCTTCTTGTCGGTGCTCCTGCCGCCGACAATGGCTATGACGGCAAGCACCACCATCACTATCGTCAGATACAGCGGCACTAATGTCGCAGCGTCCATATGATACCTCCTTAGCGTTTGCTGTTACGGATTCATGCCCTCGGCCGCGATCCCGTCGCGGCGCCTACCACTTCTGGCCGGGGTTCGCCAGCCTCCATATCCCGTACAGGACTGCGGCGCATATATACGCGAACAGCAGCTGGAAACCTATTAGCTGAAACAGCCATCCCATTATAAGACCCTCCTTTCAGATTGCGTCCTCTGTTGTGTCCGCTTAGCGGTTTCGATCTGGGCTAACAACGCATATCCTGCCCTCATCCGGCGTCCTTAAGGCCCTCCAGCGAGTTCTTCTTGCCGAGGAGCGGCGGGGTTCCGGGCAGCACGGCCGTGAGCACGACGGCAAGGACCACCGACACGACCGTAACGGGGTACATATTCAGGGAGAAGGGTCCGGTAGCCCAGGAGGGCGTCGCGAAGGTCCACCAGAAATTCACTACGAAGGCCACTATGATGGTGATCCAGGCCGCGGACTTGCTGACCTTGAACTTCAGGCCCATGAAGTAGACGAAGAAGACCGGGATGCCGAAGGAGAAGCACCACAGGAACACAGGGAAGATGACCGCGTTCAGGAAGGCGGGCACCGCGAACAGCAGCGCGCAGATGAGGATGCTGACCTTCATCAGCTTCATCTTCTTCTCGTCCGTCATCTTGGGGTTCAGCGCGTTCTTCAGTATGTCGTTCGTCAGCACGTTGGCGTTCGCCATTACGGTCGCGCCGCCCGTGGACAGAGTCGCGCAGAGCAGGCTTATCATCATCACGCCGACTATGGGCGTCGGCAGGGCCTCAAGCGCCAGCCTTATAGGGGCGAGCTTCGCGTCCGAATCGGCGCCCGGGAACAGTATCGCGGAGACGGCCGGGATCGCGGCTATGAGGGCCATGACGATCCAGGGGCAGGACGCCATGCAGTTGAAGAAGACGCCGAGAAAGACGCCCTTGCGGCAGTCCTTGTCGGACCTGGCCGCGAAGAAGGGGCTGTTCATGTTCTGGGCCACGGCGCCGGCCGCGCAGTGCAGCACGGTTACGGGGATGATTACCTGGAACCACATGCCCGAGTCGCCGAGGTTGAAGGTCTGCAGCATGCCGATCTGGCCTGCGGACTCGTAGATGTCCTTTACGCCCTCCCAGCCGTTGATGTTCGCGAGGAGCCAGCCGCCGAGCATGAAGAGCCCGAGGTAGGAGCCGACGATCATGACGATGGCGTTCACGACGTTCAGCATGGCCAGCTGCAGTATGCCGCCGAAGTACACGTAGATGACGATCAGGATAAGGGCTATCAGCGTGCACCAGACGAAGGGGACCGAGCCCGAGCTCAGGCCGTAGATGGCGGTCGCCGTCGCGAGCGTCTCGGCCGCGCCTATGCCCGTCCACGTCGCTATGTTGACGGCGGCGTTCAGGCGGCCAAAGGTCCTGCCGAACATCTTTTCGAGTATCTCGGGTATGGTGTTGAGACCTGTCTGCCTGACCCAGGGCCCGAACCAGAGCATCATGAGGGGAAGGAAGATGCCGCCGGTGATGATGCCCCACCACATGACCGAGGCGCCGAAGGCCGGCGCGCTCTCCCATAGGGACAGGGTGTGGCCCGCGCCCAGCGGGATCAGCGTGAACGCGAAGACGAGGACGAGCCAGTTCATGCCCTGGCTTGCCTTCGTGAAGTCGTTCACGTTCTTGACCTTCCGCCTCGTGTAGATGCCCACGGCGACGGAGATTATGGCGAAATACGCCACAGCGATAACTATTGCCAAATCAGTCCACCTCCTTACAAAGATGAGGGCAGGCAGTCCGGGATGCCATTTCAGGCGCGCGCCGCCGGCCGCCATGACGGCCGTGCAAATAAAATACAAAGGATTCCGAAGAGTTGCGCCGCAGGGCGCACAAGCCTTTAAAGCCGCATAGCGGCAGCGCGCAGCGTCCGCCCGGCAAGGATCCCGCCGGCCCGCCAGAGACAACGGGGGCCGCACACGCGCCGCGCCCGCTGGCTAGGGGCGGGGCGGCGCACATGCAGCTTTGGGAAAATGGGGGCAATTAGGGCTATTCCAACCCCGCGAGGGAAGTTTTTGGGCGCCCGCGCGGGATGATGGACAGGGTTTTGCCCGGACGGGCCTATATCTCTATGCTCCCGACGTTGAGGGAAGCGTCGATCGTGACGGTCTTTACGTCCTTGCCGTCGGCCACTATGGTATAGGTCCCCGGCTCGAGGGCGTCGAACTTGAAATCGCCGAAGAAGTTCGTCGTCTGCTCGGGCGCCGCCGCGTCCCCCTTCAGGGACACCTTTACGCCCTCGGCGCAGTCGCCGCCCTTAAGCAGCCCGCCCGCGATGAAGCTTTTTTCGTATCTGTAGAGGTTCTTGTAGTACACATGCGGGCTGCGGCCCGTCTCGTCCCTGTAGGCCTCGAGCTTCTGCTCCGCCTTCAGGCTGTCGAATGCGTCCTTTTCGAGCGTGTAGAACCTGATGGCGCCCGTGGGGCAGCTGTGCGCGCAGCGCGGGACCGACCAGCCGTCGTCGAGCAGATGCGCGCAGAAGGTGCACTTCTGCGGGATCTCCTCCTCGTCGTTCCAGTAGATGGCGCCGTGGGGGCAGCTGTCCACTATGGCCTTGTTGCCCTTCGACTTCACGGGATCGATGAGGACGACGCCGTCGTCGCGCTTGACCACGCAGTCCGGGAAGTCCTTGACGCAGGGCGCGTTCTCGCAGTGCTGGCAGGGCATGGGGAGGAAGGCGCAGTCTATCCTCGGGTACTGGCCCCTCTCCTTGCGCTGTATGTTCATCCAGCGGTGCCCGTGGCGGGGCTGCTCGTCGGCATAGGGCAGCCATTTGTTCATGACATGCTCATCCTTGCAGGCGATAAAGCAGTTGTTGCAGTCGTGGCACAGGGAGACGTCAATGACCATGTAGCGTTGCTGTGTCATTAGTGCTTTCCTCCTTCCCATTTCTCAACCTGGACTAGGAAATGCTCGGTAGCCATGCCGGAAGTGTGCTTGCCTATGAATTTTTTCGTGCTGAGTATATTGATGCAGCCGCCCCTGTCGGGGGATGCGCCGGGCGTCCCGAGGGGCTGGTACTCGGCCGAGGACTCGTAGCTGTGGCAGGTCCCGGGGGGAACGCGCTCCGTGATCTGGGCCGCCAGTATGACGTCGCCCCTGTCGTTGAACGCCCTTACGAGATCGCCTTCCTTTATGCCCCTTTCAGCCGCGTCCTGCGTGTTTATGCGGATGATCCAGTAGTCGTGCCCGTCCACCCTTACGCGGTGGTCCTTGATGTCGTTCATGAAGGCGTCCTTGCCGTCGCCCATCGTGTGGAAGCTGAAGCGCGGATGCGGCGAGAGGACAGCGAGCGGGTACTTCCCCTTGTCCTCGTAGTGATAGCCCTGCCAAGGGCGTATGTACTGGGTAAGGGGCGGCCTGGTCTCGTCCTTTTCGCCTATGGACTTCTCGAAGCGCTGCAGGCTCTGGGACAGCAGCTCTATCTTGCCCGACTGCGTCTGCATCCCCGACTGGCGCACCTGATCGCCGGGCCTGAAGCGGCCGGGCTTGGGGGTGTCTATCGCGCGGCCTTCCGCGAACCAGCGGAACGCCACGTTGCGGGGGCGGATCTTGTTGTCCGGCACGACCGCGTAGCCCTTTTCGAGGAATCTGTCCCAGGTCGTGATCTTGGGCAGGTCCGTGGCGTCGAACAGCTGCTTTACCCAGCCCAGCTCGTCCTTGCCCTCGGTGAAGGGGCCCTCTATGCCGAGGCGCTGCGAGAGCAGGCGGAATATCTCGTAGTCCGACTTGGATTCGCCCAGGGGCTCGATGCACTTCTGCTGGAGGGTTATGAGCCTGTGGTTGGACTGCGTGAAGGAGCCGGGTATGTAGCCCGCGCAGTTCGCGAACTCCGAGATGTCCCAGCGCTCGAAGTTGGTGCAGGCCGGCAGTATGATGTCGCCGAAAGGCGTCTCGCCCTCGAACCAGATGGCCTGGAACACGGCTATGGGCAGCTCCTTCGTGCGGTACTGGAGCGCGTAGCGGTTGGTGTCGCCCATGGTGCCGATGTGGGGGCCGCCGTATTTGTACAGCATCTGTATCTTGGGGAAGCCGTCCGCAGGGTATTTGTACTTCATGAACTGCTGCTCGATGGAGGCGCCGACAAAGCCCTTGCCCCGCCATTCGATGCTGCCCTCGAGGAAGGTCTCGGGGATGCGTAGGCGCGGTATGAACTGGCCCGCGGACACGTTGAGGTTGGAGGGAGACGGCCTGCTGCCCTCGCCGCCGAACATCCTGTAGACGAGCTCCAGCCCTGCGGCGGAGTTGTCGCAGTCGCCGGATATGCCGCCCTCGGCGTAGCCGGGGAAGTAGAAATCGTAGTCCGTCGGGGAGCCCTGCGTCGTGCTGTACATGTTTATGCCAGGCTTGCCTAGGCCCTGCAGCGCGGCGAGCGCGACCATCATGCGCGTCCATTCCATGCCGGACGGGCCGCGGCAGGCCCCGCCCCAGCCCCCGAGCCCGCCGGCCGCGAGCTGGGTCTTGTTCTTCGCCCATTCGCGGGCGAGGGCGCGGATGTCGTGCGCCGGGATGCCGGTCTCGTTCTCGCCCCATTCGGGGGTCTTGGGCTCGCCGTCTTCCTCGCCGAGGATGTAGGCCTTGAACTCGTCGAAGCCGAACACGCGCTCCGCCACGTATTCCTTGTCGTACAGGCCCTCCGTAAGCCACACGTGGATGATGGCGGCGGCCAGCGCCGCGTCCGTTCCGATCCTCGGGGAGAACCATTTGTCGGAGTACAGCACGGCGGAGTGGTTGAAATAGGGGTCGATGAACACCATCTTGATGCCGAGTTCCTTCATCCAGCGGCGGCGGACGGTGCTTTCATACGCTGAGTAGATGCCCGCGTTGGTCTCGGGGTCGGAGGACCAGAACACGATCATGGTCGAGTTCTTCATCGTGTCCTCGAAGAGATCCCACTGCTCGGGGTTCCCGAGGCCGCCGGTGAAGCCCCAGGAATGGATCGCGCCCCAGTGCCAGCCTTCCCAGCTGTCGGGGTTGTGGTCGGCGTAGGTGATGCCGGCGAAGTTCATGAAGCGGAACAGGGTGCTGTGGCGGTAGCCCACGTTGCCCCAGAGGTGGTGGGAGCTCGGCTCCGCGACGATGGCGCCCGGCCCGAACTCGCGCTTGATGCGGATCATCTCGCTCGAGACTATGTCCAGGGCCTCGTCCCAGCTTATCCGCTCATAGCCGGGGTAGTTCGGGTCCCCTCCAGCCGCCGGCTCGCCGCGCTTAAGCTCGTTGCGCTCGCCGTTCGGGTCGAAGCCGATCCGCTTCAGGGGGTACAGGAGGCGCCGCTTGGAGTGGACCATGGCCTTATACCCTGCCGTATAGGCCGTGTAGGTGGTCTTCCTCGGCGGGCTGAACTGGCGCCCTCTCGCCTCAACCACCCAGGAGGCAGGATCGTCGTCCGCAAGGTCCATCGGGTAGACGCGCACGATCTTGTTTTCGTCGACGTCAACGTCCACAAAAACAGGGCCGCCTGTACTGGAGTTGGTCTTCCTAACAATCTTGCCCAATTTCTTCTCCTCTCTCTCAACAAGCAACAAGGCAATGGCCGAACGCGCCGGCCACCCTGCAAAGGGCATACTGGCAGCCTGTGGTCCATGGTGACGCAAAAAACCCGCATGGACGCTTCCGCCGCGCTGCGCGGGAAAGCGGCGCCGGGGGCTCACGCGGAGGCGGCCGCCCGGGCGCATAGCTCCTCGTAGGCGCGAGGGTCGTTTACGTTCCTGAAGAAATCCTGGGCGTCGCCGAAGGCTTCCATCTCGTCGGCGCACACGGCGCGCACGCGCAGCCCGCAGCCGCCGTATATCCCCGCAAGCCTGTTGAGCCCGCTTTTTAGATTCGATTCCATGGGCCCTATGCAGGTCTTTCGGTAAACCGCGCACAGGGGCTGGTACCGCCCTTCCCAAAAGGGCGCGACTATGTCGAAGCCGCCGCCGTCGGCAAGCGCAAAGATGTACTCCGCGAAGCCTGCGGGCAGAAGCGGCATGTCGCAGGGCAGCGCCAGCGCGCAGTCACCTGCGGCCGCGCTGAGCCCGGCGTGTATGCCGCTGACGGGCCCCTGCCCCGGCACTATGTCGCGCACAAGCCTGACGCCGCGCCCCTTCAGGCGTCCGTAGGCGTCCTCGTCGTTCGCCACCAGCAGTATCTCGCCGAAGCCCGAGACCTTGTCCAGCATGATCTCTATAAGCGTTTTCCCGTTCAGTTCCAGCAGCGCCTTGTTCGCGCCCATGCGCGAACTGCGGCCGCCCGCCAGAATCATGGCCGTCCTGCCGCAGGCCGAAGCGACGGGTTTTCCAGGCATCCGCCTTACCTCACTGGCGCGGAGGAAAGCCCGGCCTCCGCCGCCGAAAACAGGCGCCTGTAAGGCTCCTGCGGCCAAAAGGGCGGGACGCCCCCAGCGGACGCGGAAATTATCCGCCAGACCGGGAATACAGCGCCCTTTACTAGGGTATTCTACTACATTCGGGCCGTTTTGTAAAATTCCCCTTTGTTATTACACTTATAACAAAAAAGCACTAGACTTATAACAAAACAGAATTGAGTCCGCGTTTATAGTTCAGAGGTGTGTGTGCGGGAAAGGGGCGCGGGCCCCTTTCCCACCCTCGCGAACTGACTGCCCCTGAACTGTGACGCGGCCTGAAAATTTATTTTTCAAAAATATATTGATCTGCCGGACAAATTGCTATATATTATTATCAGCACTCTATATGGGCGAGTGCTAACGCAAGGAGGTAGCGAATATGGCGAAGAAACAGTTCAAGGCGGAATCCAAGAGGCTGCTCGACCTAATGATCAACTCCATCTACACGCACAAGGAGATATTCCTGCGGGAGCTGGTTTCAAACGCCAGCGACGCCATAGACAAGCTCTACTACATGAGCCTTGTCGAAAAGACGCCGGGCGTATCCAAGGGCGATTTCAGCATATGGATCAGCATAGACAGGGAGGCAAGGACGCTGAGCGTCTCCGACAACGGCATAGGCATGACGAAGGAGGAGCTCGAGTCGAACCTCGGCACCATAGCCAGGAGCGGCTCCATGGATTTCAAGGCCAAGGCCGCGGACGGGGCGGACGCGAAGAAGGCCGACACGGCCGGCGACGCCATAGACATAATAGGGCAGTTCGGCGTGGGCTTCTACTCGGCGTTCATGGTGAGCAGGCGCGTCAGGGTCATAAGCCGCGCCTACGGCGAGGAGCAGGCCTGGGAATGGGAGTCCTCCGGCGCCGACGGCTACTCCGTGAAGCAGGCCGAGCGCGCGGGCAGCGGCACCGAGATCGTGCTCGAGATAAAGGAGGACAGCGAGGACGAGAGCTACGGCGAGTTCCTCGACGCCTACCGCATAAGGTCCCTCGTGAAGCGCTACTCCGACTACATCCGCTATCCCATAATGATGAACGTCGAGAAGCGCAGGCCCGTCGAAAAGCCCGAGGGCGGCGATGAGGACGCGCCTACGGAGTACGAGAGCTACATCGAGGCGGACACGCTGAACAGCATGGTCCCCATATGGAAGCGCGGCAAGGGGCAGGTCAGCGACGAGGAATACAGCGAGTTCTACAAGGACAAGTTCAACGACTACACGGATCCCGCAAGGCGCATATTCAGCAGCGTCGAGGGCGTGGTCAGCTACGACGCGCTGATCTACATACCGTCGCGCCCCCCGTTCAACTACTACACCAAGGACTACGAAAAGGGCCTGCAGCTCTATTCCAGCGGCGTCATGATAATGGATAGGTGCCCGGATCTCCTGCCGGACTATTTCAGCTTTGCCAGGGGCCTCGTCGATTCGCAGGACCTGTCGCTGAACATATCGCGGGAGACGCTGCAGCACGACCGCCAGCTAAAGGCGATAGCCGTGCGCGTCGAAAAGAAGATCAGGTCGGAGCTCAAGGAGATGCTGAACACGGACCGCGAGGGCTACGAAAGCTTTTTCAGGAACTTCGGCCTGCAGCTCAAATTCGGCGTGTACGACGGCTTCGGCGCGAACAGGGAGGCGCTCGAGGACCTGATCATGTTCAGCTCCTCGGCCGAAAAGAAGCTCGTCACCCTGGCGGAATACCTCTCCAGGATGCCCGAAGGCCAGAAATACATCTACTACGCGGCGGGCGAGTCCGTGGACAGGCTCGACAGGCTCCCGCAGGCGGAGCTGCTTAAAGAAAAGGGCTACGAGATACTGTACCTGACCGACGACGTGGACGAGTTCGCGCTGCGCGTGCTGGGCCAGTACAGGGAAAAGCCCTTCAAGTCCGTGTCCGAGGGCGATCTGGACATGGATGAGAGCGAGGACGAGAAGAAGGCCGCCGAGGAGAAGGCGGAGAGCAGCAAGGAGCTTTTGGCCGCGATAAAGGAAGGCCTCGGCGGCAAGGCGGCCGAGGTCAGGCTGTCGCGCCGCCTGAAAAGCCATCCCGTATGCCTCGCGAGCGGCGAGGGGATGTCGCTCGAGATGGAGAAGGTCCTTGCCGCCATGCCGACGGGCGGCGGGGCCAAGGCCGAAAGGATACTCGAGATAAACCCGGAGCATCCCGTCTTCGCCGCGCTGCAGTCGGCCTTCGAGTCGGACAGGGAGAGGCTGAACGCCTACGCCGGCCTGCTTTACGACCAGGCCCTGCTCATAGAGGGCCTGCCCATAGACGACCCCGTGGCCTTCTCGAACGCCGTGTGCGGGCTCATGGGCGGCCGATAGGGCTGCCGCCTGCGGGACGGCGGCCGAGGGAACGGGATGAAAAGGCTGATGCTGTCAGACCTCGAACGCTTCAACGTGCTTGACGCGCGCAGTGGCCGGGTCGTCAAGGGCCACGACCAGGAGTGGTATCCGTCCTGGTGGCGGCGCGTGGCCGGCTGCGGGCCCACCACGGCCTCGAACATCGTCCGCTACCAGGAGCTGGGCCTTCTGGGCGAGGGCTGCTGGGAAAGGGCCGACGCCGTGCGGCTCATGAACGCGATCTGGAAGCATCTCACGCCCAGGAAGGGCGGGGTAAGCAGCGCCGGCATGTTCAGGGAGGGCGCCGAGGGCTACGCCGCCGCCATGGGGGCGCGGCTGCGAGCGGAATGCCTGGACGTGCCGGAGGCGAGGCCCCTGCGCCCGTCGCCCGAGACGGTCGTAAAGTTCGTGGCGGCGGGGCTGGGCGAGGACAGGCCGATAGCCTTCCTGAACCTGCACAACGGCTCGGAGCTCCAGCTGGACAGATGGCACTGGGTAACGATAGTGGCGATGGAGCACGAGGACGACTTCAGCGCGGCCCAGGTCGACGTGCTCGACAACTGCCGCTTCATACGCCTGAGCCTGACGGGCTGGCTGGCGACGACGGCAAGGGGCGGCGGGTTTGTGGGCCTGTCGTTCAGCGGCTTCCCCCCTATGCCTCCTTGCCCTTGAGCTTCTCGTTGATGAAATAGTCCAGATCCCCGTCCATCACGGCATGGACGTTGCCCATCTCCGCGCCGGTCCGATGATCCTTGACCATGGAATACGGATGGAACACATAGGAGCGTATCTGGCTCCCCCACGATATCTGGCTGTAGTCGCCCGCCAGCTCCGCGAGGCTTTCCTTGTGCTCGCGCTCCGCCAGCTCGACGAGCCTCGCCTTTAGTATGCGCATGGCGACCTCCTTGTTCTGGTGCTGGGAGCGCTCGTTCTGGACCGAGACGACGATGTTCGTGGGCAGATGCGTTATGCGCACGGCCGAGTCCGTCTTGTTCACGTGCTGCCCCCCCGCGCCGCTGGAGCGGAAGGTGTCTATGCGCAGATCGTCGGGCGATATCTCCACCTGTATCGTGTCGTCTATCTCCGGCATCACGTCGAGCGACGCGAAGGATGTATGCCTCCTGCCGGACGAGTCGAAGGGGGAGATCCTGACGATGCGGTGCACGCCCTTTTCGTTCTTCAGGTAGCCGTAGGCGTTCTCGCCCTCGACGAGGAAGGTCGCGCCCTTTATGCCGCCCTCGCTGTCGTCCTGCAGGTCCCACATCTTGACCTTGTAGCCCTTGGCCTCCGACCAGCGCGTGTACATGCGCAGCAGCATCTCCGCCCAGTCCTGGGCGTCCTTGCCGCCGGAGCCGGAGTGGACGGCCACTATGGCGTTGCTGCCGTCGTATTCGCCGTCCAGCAGCGTGCTGATGCGCAGGGCCTCCAGCTCGCGCGTCCAGCCGGCGTAGGATTCCTGGAGCTCCGGCACCATCTCGGCCGCGTCTTCCTCCTGAACGAGCTCTATGAGCGTCTCGATGTCCTCGAGCTCGCCCCTCATCTTCTCGAACGCGCCGATCCCCGTCTCGATGCGCTTTTTTTCCTTCAGCAGCCTCTGCGCCGTCCTATGGTCGTCCCAAAAGCCGTCGCGCTGCGTCTCGGACTCTATTTCCGCAAGCCTTGCGCCCAAAGCAGCGAGGTCAAAGGGAATCACCCAATTCTTTTAAGGCGGCCGCGGCGTCGCCGAGCCCGTACTTGATCTGATCCAGTTCAACCACCTTACATCACATCCTTTCAAACGTAGCTTACTACTCAGCACCCGCGCTGAGTAGTTTCGATTTGAGTAGGTACATAACAGCCGCCACTCAGGTCCCGCGCCGCTTGCCCATCTCAGAGCCCGGTTCCGAATTTCGGCTCCTCACGTACCAGGCCGGCGGGGGCTGGGGGGCGGGCGGCTGACTTGGAGCAAAACGGCTGTATTTCTCGGTTTTGTGAGCAAAGACTTTGGTGAGCTTGGCTCACTGTTTGAGCGAAGCGAGTTTGAGCAAGTTCCCAAAGTCTGCGAACAAAACCGCATGAAATACCCGTTTTGCGACGGAAGCCGCCCGCCCCCCAGCCCCCGCCGGCCAGCGACCGTCAAGACGCTACCGCCCTAGTTTGAGCCGCAGCAGTTTTTGTACTTCTTCCCGCTCCCGCAGGGGCAAGGGTCGTTCCTGCCCGTCTTCTCCCCCTCCCGCCTAAAAGTCTCCTGCTTCCTGGGCCGCTCCTGCGCCCTGGCCTGCCTCGGCAGCGGCTGCCCCTCCGCGCCGGCGGCCTGATCCCCCGCCTGCCGCCCCTCGGAGTAGTCCGCCTTGCTGTTTGCGGATATGGACGCCACCTGCCGCCGCTCCGTGTTCGTCTGTATGGTCACGTTGAAGCAGTAGCGGACCGTGTCCTCGCGTATGGTCTGCACCATCAGCTCGAACATGTCGAAGCCCTCGGCGGCATAGGCCTTTACAGGATCCTGCTGCCCAAGGGCCCTGAGCCCTATGCCGTGGCGCAGCTGATCCATGGCGTCTATGTGATCCATCCACTTGCTATCGACGACCCTGAGCAGTATCATGCGCTCGAGCTCCCTCATGCGCTCGGCGCCTATCTCGATCTCCTTCTCCCCGTAGAGCCTCTGTATCTGCCCGAAGGCGTCGTCCTTCAGCGTGGCGGGCGACAGCGAGCCGAGGGCCTCGCCCTCGTAGGCGTTCGGTACGAAGCCCGCGCTTATGCGGCGCATGGCGTTCCACAGCACGTCGAAATCCCATTCCTCGGGGAACTTCGAGCCGACGGTCGCGCTTTCCACGGCCTCATCGACAAGCCCCTCCGCCATGGACATGATATGGGCGCGCAGATCGTCGCCGTGCAGCACCTTCCTGCGCTCGCTGTAGATGACCTCCCTCTGCTTGTTCATGACGTTGTCGTATTGCAGCACGAACTTCCTTATCGAAAAGTTCCTGCCCTCGACGCGCTTCTGCGCGTTCTCTATGGACTTCGTCAGCATCCCGGCCTCGATGGGCTCGTCCTCCTTCACGCCCAGGCGCTCCATTATGCCCTGCATCCTCTCGCCGCCGAACAGCCGTATCAGCTCGTCGTCCATGGCGATGAAGAACTGTGTGGAGCCGGGGTCCCCCTGCCTGCCGGAACGCCCGCGCAGCTGGTTGTCTATCCTTCGCGACTCGTGGCGCTCGGTGCCTATGATGTGCAGGCCGCCGAGCTCTATGACCCTGGCCTGCTCCTCCGCGCGCTCGGCCTTGAACTTCTCGTACAGCCCCTTGTATTCCTCCCTGGCCTTGATGAGCTCGGGATCGCTGAGCGGGACGAAGCTGGAGGCGTGGGATATGGCCGTCTCGTCGTAGGCCCTCCTGCGCATCTCCCGCTTGGCCTCGAAGTCCGGGTTGCCGCCCAGTATGATGTCCGTGCCGCGGCCTGCCATGTTCGTGGCTATGGTGACGGAGCCCTGCCGCCCCGCCTCCGAGACGATCTCCGCCTCCTTGTCGTGGTGCTTCGCGTTGAGCACGCTGTGCTTTATGCCGCGCTTCCTCAGCATGTCGCTGATGAGCTCGGAGCGCTCTATGGATATGGTGCCGACGAGGACGGGCTGCCCGCGCCCGTTGCATTCGGCTATGTTCTCCACTATGGCCCTGAACTTGCCGCGCTCCGACGAGTATATGGAGTCGTCCATGTCGTTGCGGGCTATCGGCTTGTTCGTCGGGATCTCGACGACGTCCATGTTGTAGATGTCGCGGAATTCCTCCTCCTCGGTGCGGGCCGTGCCCGTCATGCCGGCCAGCTTCTGGTACATCCTGAAATAGTTCTGTATCGTGATGGTCGCCAGCGTCTTGGACTCCTGCCGTATGTTCAGCCCCTCCTTGGCCTCTATGGCCTGGTGGAGGCCGTCGCTGTAGCGCCTGCCGAACATCAGGCGGCCTGTGAACTCATCGACTATTATTATCTCGCCCTCGCGCTCTATGTAGTCCACGTCACGCTGCATGAGGTTGCGCGCCTTTAGCGCCTGGATGACATGGTGGTTTATCTCCATGTTCTCGGGATCCGAAAAATTGTCTATGCCGAAGTGGCTCTCGGCCTTGGCTACGCCGTCGTCCGTCAGCGATATGGTCCTGTCCTTCTCGTCCATCGTGTAGTCGTCGTCGATGCGCAGGCCCTTGACGAATTTGTCCGCCACGACGTAGAGCTCGGTGGACTTCTCCCCCTGGCCGGATATGATGAGCGGGGTCCTCGCCTCGTCTATCAGTATGCTGTCCACCTCGTCCACGATGGCGAAATTCAGGCTCGCCTGGGTCAGGTCCTCCTGGTAGCTCACCATGTTGTCGCGGAGATAGTCGAAGCCGAACTCGTTGTTCGTGCCGTAGGTTATGTCGGCGCGGTAGGCGGCCTTCCTTTCCGCGCCCGATATGCCGTGCACCACGCAGCCCACGCTGAGGCCCAGGAAGGTGTAGAGCTTGCCCATCCATTCCATGTCGCGCCTCGCCAGGTAGTCGTTGACCGTCACGACATGGACGCCGTCGCCGCCCAGCGCGTTCAGGTAGGCGGCCAGCGTCGCCACGAGCGTCTTGCCCTCGCCCGTCTTCATCTCGGCTATGCGCCCCTGGTGCAGGGCTATCCCCCCTATGACCTGGACCTTGAAGTGCTTCATGCCCAGGCTGCGCCACGCGGCCTCGCGGCACACGGCGAAGGCCTCGGGCAGCATGTCGTCGAGGCTTTCGCCGCCGGCCGCCCTCTCCTTGAACTCCAGGGTCTTAAGCCTCAGCGCCTCGTCGCTCATGGCCGCCGTCTCGTCCTCCCTCTCCATGACGAGATCGGCCGTCTTTTCCAGCTTCTTGACCTCCTTAGCGTTCAAGTCGCCGAATATTTTTTCCATAAATCCCATTGTTCAGCTTCCCTTTTGATCACACGGCGTCAACGAAGGCGCCGTATATCGCCCTGATCGCAGTCTCAAAATCCTTGTTTTCCACGCCAATGATGATGTTCATCTCGCTGGAGCCCTGATCTATCATGCGTATGTTCACGCCCGCCTCGTACAGGGCCGTGAACATGGTGGCCGAGACGCCCGGCCTCGCCGCCATGCCCTTGCCCACCGTGGCTATAAGGGCCATGTCCTCGAACACCTCTATGCTGTCGGGCTGCAGCCTGCGCTCGAAGTCCTCGAGTATGTCGGGCAGCCTGTCCTCCACGTGCTTCTTCGCCAGGACTATCGAAACCGTGTCAACGCCGCTGGGTATGTGCTCTATCGGTATGCCGTACTCCTCGAATATGCTCAAAAGGCGCCGGATAAAGCCGACCTCGACGCTCATCATGTTCTTGTACACGGCGATGACGCAGAAGTCCTTGCTGCCGGCCACACCCTTTATGACGCAGCCGCCCTCGCCCGCGTCCTCCTCCTGCGCGGTTATCACCGTGCCGGGCTCGTCGGGCTCGTTGGTGTTCCTTATGTTGATGGGTATGTTGGCCTTGCGCGCGGGGTATATGGCGTTCTCGTGCAGCACGGAGGCGCCCATGTACGAAAGCTCCCTGAGCTCTATGTACGATATCCGGCCTATGGACCTGGGGTTCTTCACTATCCTGGGGTCCGCCATGAGGAAGCCCGAGACGTCGGTCCAGTTTTCGTACACGTCCGCCCCTACGGCGCCCGCGACAAGGGCCCCCGTTATGTCGGAGCCGCCGCGCGAGAAGGTCTTTATGCTGCCGTCCGGGCGGCTCCCGTAGAAGCCGGGCAGCACGGCGTTCCTGTGCTTCGAGAGCTCCGCGCCGATGGCGGCGGCCGTCTCGTCCTGCAGCAGCCTGCCCTTCTTGTCGAACAGTATAAGGCCGGCCGCGTCCACGAAGTCGTACCCGAGGTAGGCGGCCACGACCGCGGCGCTCAGGTACTCGCCCCTGCTCGCGATGTAGTCCTCCGACGGATCGTCGCGCAGCCTCGCCCTTATCCCGTCGAAGAGCCCCGCCAGGCCCACGCTGACGCCCAGGGATATCTCCATGGCCATGAATCTGTCATGGATGACCTGGAAGACCTGGTCGTAGGGCGCGTTGTGGTCTATCTGCGCCTTGCACAGATAGAGGAGATCCGTGATCTTGTTGTCGCCGTCAAAGCGCTTGCCCGGCGCCGAGACCACGACATAGCGCCTGTCCGGATCGGCCTCTATGATCTTCCGCGTCTTTTCTATCTGTATGGCGTCCGCCACGGACGAGCCGCCGAATTTCGCTACCTTTGTCCCCATATCGATCACCTGCCTGCTTGCCCCTCAATTGTACCAAAAAAAACGCCGTAGGTCAATCTCCATTACGGCTGCGGCGCGCCCTCATGTCTCCCACGGTTACTACTCACCCGCCACGCCATTTTTGCCCATCTCGGAACCTGGCTGCGATTATTGGCTTCCTCACGTACCAAGCAGTACGCTCCGGGAGCCAAAATCGCCCCCAGAACCCGATC